>DASYTX010000126.1:0-10976 GCA_036001865.1 Terriglobales bacterium | reverse complement strand
GGGGAACTGGTCCGCGCAATAGATGCGGGCCGCGTGGAGATGCTGGTGATCGTGGGAGGAAATCCTGCGTACACCGCTTCGACCGAACTCGACTTCTCCAAGAAGCTGGAGAAGGTGCCACTGCGTATCCGGCTAGGGATGTACGAGGACGAGACCTCGGCACTCTGTCACTGGCATGTGCCCGAGACCCACTATCTCGAATCGTGGAGCGACGCGCGCGCGTATGACGGCACAGTGAGCATCATCCAGCCCCTCATCGCGCCGCTCTACAACGGCAGGACCGTGCACGAGTTCATGGCGGCGTTCAGCCAGCAGCCGGAGCAGTCGAGCTACCAGATCGTGCGCGCCTACTGGATGAGCCAGCACCAAGGAGCGGACTTCGAGCGGTTCTGGCGGAGCGCGCTGCACGACGGCTTCATCCCCGGCACGGCTGCGGCGCTGAAGCAGGTGCGGGTGGGGCTGCAAGCGCTACCAACATTGCCGGAGAAAAGCGAGGCAGTGGAAATCATTTTCCGTCCCGACCCGCACATCTATGACGGCCGTTTCGCCAACAACGCCTGGCTGCAGGAATTGCCGAAGCCGCTCACCAAGCTGACGTGGGAGAACGCAGCGCTGGTGAGCCCGGCGATGGCGGGCAGGATGGGCTTGCACTCGTTTGACGTGGTGGAGCTGGAGCGTGCGGGCCGCAAGCTGAAGGCCCCTGTGCTGGTGATCCCAGGTCACCCGGACAACGCGGTCACGGTCGAGCTGGGATATGGGCGGCAACTCGCGGGCCGCACCGGTTCGGGCAAGGGTTTCAACGCCTACGCCCTGCGTAGATCCGGAGAGTGGTTCGCGGGAGGCGTGCGCGTCAGCAAGACCGGTGAGACGTGGCACCTGGCGACAACTCAGAACCATCATCTGATCGACGTTAAGGCGGCTATCGAGGAGGGAGAAAAGCGGGAGCTGGTGCGCGTAGCCACGCTGGAGGAGTTCACCCGCAACCCGAATTTCGCGCAGGAGCACAGCGGCGAGCACGCTTCGTTGTATCCCGAGTTCCGCTACGAGGGATACGCGTGGGGCATGGCAATCGACCTGAATTCCTGCATCGGTTGCAACGCGTGCGTGGTGGCCTGTCAGGCGGAGAACAACATCCCGGTGGTGGGACGCGAGCAGGTGATCATGCAACGCGCCATGCACTGGCTGCGCGTGGACACCTACCACGAGGGCGACTTGGCCAACCCGCGGACATATTTCCAGCCGCTGCCTTGCATGCATTGCGAGAATGCGCCCTGCGAGGTGGTTTGCCCGGTGGCGGCGACGGTGCACAGCTCCGAGGGCCTGAATGACATGGTCTACAACCGCTGCGTGGGCACGCGCTACTGCTCCAACAACTGTCCCTACAAGGTGCGGCGGTTTAACTTCCTACTCTTTGCTGATTACACAACTCCGAGCCTGAAGCTGCTGTACAACCCGGACGTGACGGTGCGCAGCCGCGGAGTAATGGAGAAGTGCACGTACTGCGTGCAGCGCATCAACCGCGCGCGCATCGAAGCGGAGAAGGAGGACCGCAAGGTCCGCGATGGCGAGTTCACTACCGCCTGCGCCCAGGCGTGTCCTGGCGACGCCATTATCTTCGGTGACATCAACGACCCCAACAGCCGCGTGCACAAGCTGCGGAACAGCGCGCGCAACTACGACCTGTTAGGCGAGCTGAACACACGTCCGCGGACTAGATACCTTGCCGGAGTGCGCAATCCTAATCCTGAACTGGAGCGGGAGCAGCCAAAGCATGCCTGAAGATCCCACGCTGGAAGCGTTGCGCTCGGGCAAACCGCCGGTGCTGGCGCCGGGGCACACCTTCGCCACGGTCACGGACAAGATCAGCGCCATCGTGCTGACGCGGCGCACGACGCTGGGCTGGCTGCTGGGCTTCGGGGTGGCGTTCACGCTGACCATGATGTTTCTGGCAGCGATTGGCTATCTGTTGGCACGCGGCGTGGGGATCTGGGGTGTGAACATCCCTGTCGCGTGGGGCTTCGACATTGTCAACTTCGTGTGGTGGATTGGGATTGGCCATGCAGGCACACTGATCTCCGCCATCCTGCTGCTGCTGAAGCAATCGTGGCGCAATTCGATTAACCGCTTTGCCGAGGCCATGACTTTGTTTGCGGTGGCCTGCGCTGGCATGTTCCCGCTGCTCCACCTGGGGCGGCAGTGGCTGTTCTACTGGCTGTTCCCCTACCCCAACACCATGCAGGTGTGGCCGCAGTTCCGCAGCCCGCTGGTGTGGGACGTGTTCGCCGTCTCGACGTACTTCACAGTGTCGGCACTCTTTTGGTTCATCGGATTGATCCCCGACTTGGCAACACTGCGCGACCGCGCGCAGAACCGCTTCGCGCGTGCCACCTACGGGTTTCTGGCCATGGGATGGCGGGGCTCGGCGCGCCACTGGAAGCGCTACGACACTGCGTACCTGCTGCTGGCCGGACTAGCGACGCCGCTGGTGATCTCAGTACACACGGTGGTCAGCTTCGACTTCGCCACCTCTTTGATTCCGGGATGGCACACCACCATCTTCCCGCCGTACTTCGTTGCCGGCGCTATCTACTCCGGGTTCGCCATGGTGCTGGTGCTGGCCATTCCCGTCCGCCACTTCTATGGCCTCGAAGACATGATCACCATGCGCCACCTCGAGAACTCGGCCAAGGTGATGCTGGCCACCGGCCTGATCGTGGCCTACGGCTACATGATGGAACTCTTCATGGCCTGGTACAGCGGCAACCTGTACGAGCAGTTCATGATGCGCAACCGCATGTTCGGGCCATACGGGCCGGCGTACTGGGCATTGATAGCCGTCAACGTGCTCGCGCCGCAAGTGTTGTGGTTCCGGCGAGTGCGCTCCAATGTGAAGGCGCTGTTCGCGATCTCACTCGTCGTGTTGACCGGCATGTGGCTGGAGCGGTTCGTGATCGTGGTCACCAGCCTGCACCGCGACTTCCTGCCGTCCTCCTGGGGCATGTATACGCCGACCATATGGGACTGGGCAACGTTCGTCGGCACCATCGGGCTGTTCGTCACGCTGATGTATCTGTTCATCCGCTTCCTGCCGATGATCTCCATCTTTGAAATGCGCACCCTGCTGCCCGAGGCGGAGGTCGAGGTGGAGGCGCGATGAGGCGACCAGCAATTTACGGGCTGATGGCGGAGTTCGACTCGCCGACCGAATTGGTCCTGGCGGCGCGCAAGGCGCACGAAGAAGGCTACCGCTGCATGGACGCTTATAGCCCCTTCCCCATCGAAGAACTGAGCGAAGCCATCGGGTTCGGCCATTCCAGCGTGCCGCTTTTAGCGTTGGTCGGGGGGATCTTGGGGGCATTGGGCGGGTTCCTCTTGCAGTACTGGATTTCGGCTGTCAACTACCCTTTGAACGTCGGGGGGCGGCCACTGAATTCCTGGCCGTCTTTCATCGTGGTGACCTTCGAGATGACCATCCTGGGGGCGGCGCTCTTCGCGGTGTTGGGCATGCTTGCGCTGAACGGGCTGCCCATGCCGTATCACCCAGTCTTCAATGTTCCGCGGTTTGCCTTCGCCAGCAAGGACCGCTTCTTCCTGGCGATCGAAGCCACAGACCCGAAGTTCGATCGCGTTCAAACCGAACACTTCCTGCGTGACTTGGGGTCACGCGAGGTTTCGGAGGTGCCGCATTAGGGCACTGAGAACAATGTGCGCCATCGCGGCGCTCGTGGTCACCCTAGGCGGCTGTCGCCAGGACATGCACAACCAGCCGCACTACAAGCCGCTGCGGGCGACCGCGTTTTTCGCCGATGGGCGTTCGGCGCGTCCGCTGGTGCCGGGCACGGTTCCGCGCGGCGCAGTGATGGAAAACGCCGCCTTCTACACCGGCATGATCGGCGGCCAGCCAATCAACGCCATGCCGTTCCCGGTGACCCGGCAGGCGCTGGAGCGGGGACAGGAGCGGTTCAACATCTATTGCGCTCCTTGCCATTCCGAGACCGGGGATGGCGACGGGATGATCGTCCGCCGGGGCTACCTGCGTCCTCCGTCGTTGCATATCGAGCGCCTGCGGGCGGCACCGCTGGGCCAGTTCTTCGCGGTGATCACGCGCGGCTTCGGCGGTATGCCGGATTACTCGTCGCAAATTCCGCCTGAGGACCGTTGGAAGATCGTGGCCTACGTGCGTGCGTTGCAGTTGAGCCAGTCTGTGAGCGTCCAGGAATTGCCGCCCGGCGAGCGCAGCCAATTGGGGCAGCCACCGCCTCCAGCTCCCGAGCCTACCGGCACCACCGGAGTGCAGGGCATAGCGCGGCCACCGCTGGAGCACAAGCGCACAGGATCCGGCACCCCAGAGCCGCCCAAGCAGGAGAGGAAACAGTGAGCTTCACTGGGATGGCGGAAGATTTCGCGGCGCCGGAGGCCACGCAGCGAGTGCAGATGCGCTCACTGATGATCGGGGTAGCGGCTTTGGCGGTAAGTATTGCCGGCGGTACGCTGCAAGGGGATGCCACGCGGTTCTTTCGTTCTTATTTATTGGCCTTCGCGCTGTGGGTAGGGATCACGCTGGGCTGTCTCGCTATTCTCATGCTGCAGCACCTGACGGGAGGCCGCTGGGCGCTGCTGATCCGGCGGCCGCTGGAGGCCGCATCACGCCTGCTGCCCCTGATGGCCCTGTTGTTCGTGCCGCTGTTGTTCGCATTGCCCAGGCTTTACGAATGGGCCGTGCCCGAGGCGGCGGAGCATGATCCGCTGTTGCGTCACAAATCGGCGTATCTCGATCCGCAGTGGTTCATCGCGCGCGCGGCGCTGTACTTTGCGGTGTGGATCGTGGTCGCGTTCCTGCTGAACCGCTGGTCGGCGGAGCAGGACCGCAAGTTTGATCTCTTCCTCGTGCGCCGCTCCCGTAACCTCAGCGGCCCGGGGCTTGTGCTGTGGGGACTGACGGTGACCTTCGCTGCCATCGACTGGCTGATGTCGCTCGACCCGCACTGGTATTCGAGCATCTACGGGATGTTGATCATGGGTGGGCAGTGTCTTGGTGCGATCGCGTTCATGATCGCAATATTGGTGCTCCTGGCCAAGTACCGGCCAATGTCGGAGCTGGTGCAGGTTGACCAGCTTCATGACCTCGGCAAGTTGATGCTCGCTTTCGTGATGATCTGGGCATACCTCTCTTTTTCGCAGTTCCTGATCATCTGGTCGGCCAATCTGCCGGAGGAGATCCCGTGGTACCTGCGGCGGATACAGGGCGGGTGGCAGTACCTGTGGGTGCTGATCATCGTTTTCCACTTTGTGCTGCCCTTCCTGCTGCTGCTGTCGCGCGACTTGAAGCGCGCGGCGCGTCCGCTGGCGGCGCTGGCATCGCTGGTGGTCGTCATGCGCTTCTTTGACCTGCTCATGCTGATCGCTCCGAACCCGCTGCCCGGACGCGAACACGGTGTCGGTTTCAACTGGCTGGACATCGGGCTGACGCTTGGCATCGGCGGCATCTGGATGGCGGCGTTCTTTTGGCAATTGCGTTCGCGGCCGATGGTGCCGCTGCGCGACCCGCTGTTGGAGGAAATGTTGGCGCATGCGCGCGAATGACCAAGGCGGCGAGATCCGCACCGAGGACATCCGGAATCCCGGCGTCAGCTACGAACACAGCGACGCCAACCTGCTCACCGTGGTCTGGTTCCTGCTGGCGCTGACGGTGGCAGCCATCGTGATCCATTTGGCGTTAGCGGGAATGTATCGCTACTTTCAGATCCGCGAAGGGAAGTTGGAGCAGGCGCCGACGCCGTACCTGCGTGGCGAGCGCCCGCCAACACCCGAGCCGCGGCTGCAGCCTGACCCGGCGGCTGACTGGCAAACGTTCCATGCATCTGAGCTGCAGAAGCTGAACAGCTACGGCTGGGTGGATCAGCGGGCCGGGATTGCTCGAATTCCTATCGACCGCGCCATGGACCTGCTGGTGGAACGCGGACTTCCAGTTCAGACTCAACCCGAGGTGGCTCCGAGTGCACAGCCAGCAGAGACGCTGCCGGCGGCAGGAAGGAGTGCAGCGAGGCTGCGCGAACACGAAACGCAACCACGATGACAGTTTTTGTGCGTAAGGTGCTGACAATTGCCGCGCTGGCCGTGCTGGCGGCCGTGGCCGCCGGGGCGAAGCCTGCGCCCGTCGAGGACACGCGACCTCCGCTGCTACGGCAGGTCGGGATTGACCAGCGGCTGAACCAGCAGCTCCCGCTTGATGTGGTCTTCCGCAACGAGAGCGGACAGCGGGTCCCGCTGCGCACATATTTCGGGCGACGCCCGGTGATCCTGACGCTCGTCTATTACGAGTGCCCGATGCTGTGCAACCAGGTGTTGAACGGACTGGTGAGCGCGCTGCGTGTACTGAAGTTTGACGCCGGCCGCGAGTTCGACATCGTAACTGTAAGTTTCAATCCTCGAGAGACGCCGGCGCTCGCGGCCGAGAAGAAGCAGAATTATCTGGCCCGCTACAAGCGTCCAACCGCGGTTGAGGGATGGCACTTTCTCACGGGCGAGCCCGAGGCCATCGACGCGCTGACACGAGCCGTGGGGTTCCGCTACGCCTACGATCCCGCAACGAAGCAGTTTGCGCACGCCAGCGCCATCCTGGTGCTGACGCCCGACGGTCGCATCGCGCGGTACTTCTACGGCATTGAGTATGCGCCCAAGGACCTGCGGCTGGGCTTGGTGGAGGCTTCACAGGGCAAGGTCGGCAACCTAGTCGACCAGGTGCTGCTCTACTGCTTCCACTACGATCCAGCGACCGGCAAGTACGGCGCTATCGCTATGAACATCATGCGCATTGGGGCGGTGCTCACGGTGCTGCTGCTGGGCGGATTCATGACTGTGATGTGGCGGCGCGATGCGCGTGCGAAGCCTGTCGCGGGAGGACGGGCGACATAACATGTGGACCGCTCTCCCCCTATTTCCAGAGCGCGCTTCAACCATGGCCGGCCGCGTGGACGCGCTCTATTTCTTCCTGGTAGCGCTAACGGCGTTTTTCAGCATAGGAATCTTCCTCGCTATCCTTTATTTCGCCGTCAAGTACCGGCGCGCAAAGCACCCCAAAGCTGAGCAGATTGAGGGCTCGCTGGCGGTTGAGCTTACCTGGACGGTCATCCCGCTGGGCATCGCCATGGCGATTTTCGTGTGGAGTGCGAGCGTGTACTACAGCTACGCGCGGCCGCCGCGGGACGCACTGCAAATCTACGGCATCGGCAAGCAGTGGATGTGGAAGTTCCAGCACGCCGACGGGCAGACGGAGATCAACCAGTTGCACGTGCCCGTGGGTCGCGATGTGAAGGTCACGCTCATCTCGCAGGACGTGATCCACAGCTTTTTCGTGCCCGCATTCCGCACCAAGATGGACGTCCTGCCCGGGCGCTATCGCACGACCTGGTTCCGTCCTACGCGCACTGGAACGTATCACCTGTTCTGCGCCGAATATTGCGGCACGCAGCACTCCGGCATGATTGGAAAGGTAGTGGTGATGGAGCCGGCGGAGTACGAAGCCTGGCTCTCCGGTGGAGGCGACCAAATTGCGTCTGCCGGGGAACGCCTCTTCCGGCACTTCCAATGCATCGGCTGCCATCGCGCCGATTCGGGAGCGCGCGGGCCTGATCTGGCTGGGCTGTTCGGCAAGACCGTGCACCTGGCCGACGGCACCACCCTGAACGCCGATGAGGGCTACATTCGCGAATCCATCCTGCTGCCCAAGTCGAAGCTCGTGGCCGGCTTCCAGCCCATCATGCCGGTGTATCAGGGTCAGATGAATGAAGAGGAGCTATTGCGGCTGGTCACTTATATAAAGTCGCTGCGTTTGAGCCCGCTGAACGTGAACCCCATGGCGCCGGTACCGCCACCAGAGGAGTTCAAGCCTGTACCCAACATCGGGGCCGAGGGTGAACGTCCATGAGCACAGCACTCACCCCCGCGGTGACGCCGCGCGAGCACTACCTGAATGCAGAGTACGGCATCCGCTCGTGGCTGCTGACTACCGACCACAAGCGCATCGCGCTGCTGTACCTCATTTCGATCACGTTCTTCTTCTTTTTGGGCGGCGCCTTTGCCACCATCGTGCGCCTGGAGCTGATGACCCCTGCCGGCGACCTGGTGACGTCAGATACCTACAACAAGATGTTCACCATGCACGGCGTGGTAATGATCTTCTTCTTCTTGCTCCCGTCGGTGCCGGCGGTGCTGGGGAATTTTCTCGTTCCCATGATGATCGGGGCCAAAGACCTGGCGTTCCCACGCATCAACCTGCTGAGCTGGTATCTGTTCATCATCGGCGGTGGAGTGGCGTCATACGCCATGATCACTGGCGGGGTGGATACAGGCTGGACGTTTTATACGCCGTTCAGCACCGCTTTTTCCAACACCAACGTGATCACCACGGCGGTCGGGGCGTTGATCGCAGGCTTTTCCTCCATCTTCACCGGGCTGAACTTCATCGTCACCATCCACCGCATGCGCGCCCCGGGGCTGACTTGGCGGCGGCTACCGCTTTTCCTGTGGTCGCATTACGCGACCAGCATCATCATGATCCTGGGTACGCCGGTTCTGGCCATCACCCTGGTGCTGGTGGCGCTGGAGCGGGGGTTCAAGCTCGGCATCTTCGATCCCGCGCTGGGCGGTGATCCCGTGCTGTTCCAACACCTGTTCTGGTTTTACTCGCACCCCGCGGTGTACATCATGATCCTGCCCGGCATGGGCGTGGTCAGCGAACTGGTAACCGCCTTCAGCCGCAAGCGCATCTTCGGCTACAGCTTTGTGGCGGCAGCCAGTATTGCTATCGCGGTGTTCGGATTCCTGGTTTGGGGACACCACATGTTCGTGTCGGGCATGTCGATCTACGCCGGTATGGTGTTCTCGATCCTGAGCTATCTGGTGGCGGTCCCATCGGCGATCAAGGTGTTTAACTGGACGGCAACGCTGTACAAAGGTGCGGTGTCGTATCGCACGCCCATGCTGTATGCCTTCGGCTTCATCGGGCTGTTCACCATCGGAGGGCTGACCGGGCTGTTCCTGGCGGCAATGGGGCTGGATGTACACGTGCACGACACCTACTTTGTGGTGGCCCACTTCCACTACATCATGGTGGGCGGGATGGTAATGGCCTACCTGGGCGGGCTGCACTACTGGTGGCCGAAGATGTCCGGCCGGATGTATCCGGAGGGCTGGGCGAAGCTTTCGGCGCTGATCGTTTTCCTCGGTTTCAACCTGACCTTCTTCCCGCAGTTCGTGCTGGGCTACCTGGGCATGCCGCGGCGCTATCACGCGTATCCGGAGGAATTCCAAGTGTTGAACGTCATGTCGAGCGCGGGGGCGTCCATCCTGGCTGTCGGCTACGTGCTGCCGATGATCTACTTCCTGTGGTCGCTACGCTACGGCCAGCACGCGGGCGCCAATCCATGGGGCTCGACTGGACTGGAGTGGCAAACCACCTCCCCTCCGCCTACGCACAACTTCCAAGAGACGCCGGTGGTGACTGAAGAGCCGTACGCATACGACAAGATGCCGGAGGTCGAGTTTGTCGCATAGCCAATCCACCTCGCACCCCGCGCTCCAGGTGCACTTCGAGAATATGGACCAGCAGCGGGAAACCGCCACGCTGGGCATGTGGGTGTTTCTCATCACCGAGGTGATGTTCTTCGGGGGACTGTTCCTGGCTTATCTGGTGTACCGGCTGCAGTATTTTCCCGCATTCGCGGCCGGAAGCCAGAGTCTGGACATCAAGCTGGGGGCGGTCAACACGGCTGTTCTGATCTGCAGCAGCCTGACCATGGCGCTGGCGGTGAACGCGGCGCAGGTCGGCCAACGAAAGAAAATGGTCACCTTTCTGCTGCTGACGCTGGCGCTGGGCGGCGTCTTTCTGGGGATCAAAGCGGTCGAGTATCACGAAAAGTACGTGCACCATCACATTCCCGGGCCTGCATTTCACTTCGAGGACGTGCACGGTGGTAGCTCATCGGCCGCGCTCAACCCGCAGAACGTGCAGCTTTTCTTCTCCTTCTATTTTGCCATGACCGGAATGCACGCTCTGCACATGGTAATTGGCGTGGGCCTGCTGACCTGGCTGGTGATTGCGGGATGGCGCGGACGGTTTACGCCGGAATATCACTCGCCAGTGGAGAACGTGGGCCTGTACTGGCATTTCGTGGACATTATCTGGATCTACCTGTTTCCTTTGCTTTACCTGATCAGCCGTCATCACTGATATGTCCGAGCACATAGTTCCGAAGAAGACCTATCTGGCGGTGTGGGCGGCGCTACTGGCGTTCACCGCTTTGACCGTGCTGCTGGCCTACATCAACCTGGGACCGCTGAATCCAGTCAGCGCGCTGGCCATTGCTACGGTCAAGGCCATCATGGTGGTCTTGTTCTTCATGCACGTGAAGTACAGCACGCGACTGATGAAGGTCGTGGTCGTTTCGGGGGCGTTCTGGTTATTGATACTGATCGCGCTGACGCTGGGTGACTATTTGACGCGGCTGTGGCCGGTTTGAAACGCAGTACTCAGTACTCGGTACCCAGACTCAGTTGTCGCTGCCACACACAATCTGCTCTCTCCGAGCTGCCGTTATTTCTTTCAGGGCACGATAACTCGCAAAGCCCTCGGAAGGACGCTGACCTCGATCGGCGTCTGGCAGATGTACTCGCCGTCGGCGTAGACGTCCAGGGGCAACTCAGTTTCTACCCGCAGGCGCTCGGCCTGAAAATACTCCACCTCTTTCAATGCAACATGGCCGCCGGAAAATACCTTAGGCAGTAGGCGGAGCAAGCGTAGCTTGCCGGTGCTTCGAAGAAAGCAAATGTCGAGACGGCTATCATCGAGCACAGCGGCAGGGGCGATACGCATGCCGTGACCGTAGGTCGGGGCGTTGGCGAAGGCGACCATGTAGCCGGATTCGCGAATTGGCAGTCGTGGAGTCGTTGCATGCAACATCTCCACATTGAACGTC
>DASYTX010000125.1:0-3193 GCA_036001865.1 Terriglobales bacterium | reverse complement strand
GATCCTTGCTCTCTTCGGCATGCTGGCAGGCGTGCTGCGGCACACCGGCAGGCTTGACGCGACTGAAGGAGCCGCGGCATGAGCCCGCCCCGCAAGCTACTGATCATAGCCGGCCTGGGGCTGGCGGTCTGGGGGATGTCGTTCGGCCTGTGGTACGCGCTCTTCGACGAGCACCAGACGCTGGAGCAAATGGGCGCCAGTCTAACTACCGGTTTCGTGCGCGCGGCGGAGCGCAACCTGCCCGCCGCCCATGCGGCCATCGACCAGTACGCTGCTGCCAAATACGAGTACGTCCGCGAGGTGGACGTGCACTCCCACTGGATCGGCTTGGCCATGCTGCTGATCATCGTGGGCGTGGTCTTCGACCAGGTAGCACTCGACGAACGCCTGCGCATGTATGCGGCGGCCGCGCTGGTAGTCGGCTCGGCAATCTTTCCACTGGGCGTGATTCTTCAGACCATCATCGCCGGGCCCGCAGCGGAAGCGCTGGCAGCGGTTGGTGCGGTGATGGTCACCGCCGCCCTGGCCGCAGTAGCGCTGGGGTTCGCCCGCGGCGCCCGTCCCGAGTGAGCCGCTCTTCGTTTACAATGGCGCACTTCTGCAGGAAGTGGCCTTCGTGGCCGCACGGGAACTAGCGAATGTACCCTCGGGCTTTCCGCTACCATCGCGCCGCTTCGTTAAAGGAGGCGGTGTCGCTCTTGTCGCAACTAGGGGAAGGCGCCAAGCTACTGGCCGGAGGACAAAGCCTCATCCCGCTCATGAAGCTGCGCTTCGCCAACCCCAGCCATCTGGTTGACCTGAACTTCATCCCCGGCACTTCTTACGTTCGGCGCGATGGCGATTCCATCCGCTTTGGGCCGCTCACCCGGCATTCAGAGATTGAGTTCTCTGATCGTGCCGCGACTGTCCCGATTATCCACGATTGCGCCGCTGGCATCGCCGACCCGCAGGTCCGCAACCGCGGCACCATGGCAGGATCGGTGGCTGAGGCCGATCCCAGCGGCGACTGGGCGCCGGTCCTGCTCTGCCTCGAGACCCAGGTCCGCTGTCTCAGTCCGAAGGGTGAACGCAGCGTGCCCCTCAGCGACTTCATCCAGGACGCTTACACCACCGCGCTGGGGCACGATGAGCTGATCAGCGAAGTCGTCGTGAAGCTGCCGCCGAAAAACAGCGCCGGAGCGTACTTGGCCTACAAGCGCTGCGCCCCGGTCTACGCCTCGGCTTCTGTAGCAGTCCAGCTCACCATGGAAGATGGCGTCTGCCGCGACGGCACTATCGTGCTCGGAGCCGTAGCATTGATGCCGATCCGCGCCCGCGATGCCGAGACCGCGCTGCGCGGGCAGGCCATCAACGCGAAGACGGTCGACGCTGCCGCCGAGGCCGCCCGCGTGGCCGCCGACCCCCAACCCGACATGCGCGGTTCAGTCGAGTTTAAGCGCAATCTGGTGGCCGCGCTCACTCGTCGCGCCATCAACTTCGCCGTCCGCCGCGCACGCGGTGAGCACGTGGAGGTCTCGCACCTCTATGCCTGAGCCGGTGCAGAAGGTCGCCATCAAGCTCAAGGTCAACGGCAAGGCGTACGAACTCGAAGTCGAGCCGCGGATGCTGCTGGTCGAGCTGATCCGCGACGAGTTCGATCTCACCGGCACCCACATCGGCTGCGACACCACGTTTTGTGGCGCCTGCACCGTGCTGCTGAACGGCGTGACGGTGAAGTCATGCACCATGTTCGCCGTTCAGGCTGACGGCGGCGAGATCCTGACCGTGGAGGGTCTGGCCAGGAACGGGGATCTGCACCCCATCCAGCAGGCATTCGTGGACCATCACGGACTGCAATGCGGCTACTGCACGCCGGGTATGCTGCTGTCCGCCTACCATCTGCTCTCGCGCAATCCCAAGCCGACAGAGAAAGACATTCGCAAGGGCATCGCCGGCAACTGCTGCCGCTGCACTGGCTACCAGAACATCTATAAGGCGATCGAAGCCGCCGCAGGAGCCAGGTGAATGGCCATCAGGTTCGGCGGCGATTTCACCGTGCAGCGCACACGCGATGAAGTCTATGACTTCCTTACCGACCCCAAGCGTTTCGCACCGTTGCTGCCCGAGTATCAAGGGATGTCTGTGCAGGACGACAAGAACTTCACCGTTAAGGTCAACGTTGGAATCTCCTATATCCGCGGCACCGCGGACGTGAAGATGACCCTGGCCGAGGCCGAGCGTCCTGTGCGTGCCCTATATAAAGGACAAGGCAGCGTCGCCGGCGGAAGCACCACCATGACTGCCGGCTTCAACCTGGAAGACGTCCCCGGCGGAACCAAAGTAGCCTGGACAGGCGAGGCTCAGATCTTCGGACGCCTGACATCGCTCGCTGGCGGACTACTCGAACCGCTGGCGAAAAAGAACGTGGAGAAACTAATCGACGGCCTGAAATCGGCCTTGAGTTGATAAGGCGCTGACGTAGAGACGTTGCGTCTCTATCCATGAGGATAAGGCGTTGGCAACCAATGAAAACGGCAACTGGGTAGGCAAGCCGCTTCGCCGCAAGGAAGAGGCGCGCCTGGTTCGCGGCAGGGGCAAGTTTGTCGACGACATTAAGCCCGACCGCTGCCTTCACTTGCGGCTGGTGCGCTCGCCCTTTGCCCACGCGCGCATCGACCGCGTTGACGTTTCCGCCGCCGAGGCGCTGCCCGGGGTGGTTTGCACGCTGACCGGCGAGGAGGTTGCCAAACTTTGCCCACCGTTCTTTCCCATCGGTCCCGGGCCGTGCACGAAAATAGTCGATCTGCCGATAGCGCACCAGAAAGTGCGCTACCAGGGCGAGCCGGTGGTGGCCATCGCGGCGGAGTCGCGCGCCGTCGCCGAAGACGCCGCCGAACTGGTCGAGGTGGACTACACGCCGCTCGAACCGGTGATCGATGCCGAACAGGCACTGAAGAACGCCAGCCTGGTGCATGAGGCGGCCGGCACCAACGCCATCTGGAACGGCGTCTGGGAATTTGGCGAGGTGGAGAAGGCCTTCCGCGAGGCGGCGCATGTGGTCGAGATCGACCGCCTGCACTTCCACCGCTTTTCCTCCACCCCGCTTGAGAACAATGCCATCATCGCCGAGTGGGACGCTAAGGACGACGTCATCTCCTACTTCTGCAACAATTCCTTCCCCACCATCGGACTGCAACTGCTCGCCCCGGCGCTG
>DASYTX010000124.1:0-3275 GCA_036001865.1 Terriglobales bacterium | reverse complement strand
CTGCACGAACCGCCACACCGCCGATCGCGTGGCCCCGATTTCTTCGGCGATTTTGGTGCCGCTCACCACCACCATGGCATGGTCGCAGAGCAAGCGCACGATTCGCCCTAGCCGCCCGTCGGTTCGCGCACTTTCCTGCGGCACTCGGCCAAACGGCCAAGTTTTGCCAGCGCGCAGGGTGCGCCTTTTTGATTTGGGAGTGATGCAGGAATTATGAGGTTTTCAGCCAATGCTGGAAACCAAAAACTGGCCACTGGCCACTAATCACCGAACACTGCTCTCATGCCGGATCCACCCTCATGCTCATGTCCACCGCCACAGCGGAATGGGTCAGCGCGCCGACGGAAATAAAATCCGCCCCGGTTTCGGCATAAGCCCTCACATTCTCCAAGGTGATCCCGCCGGAGCACTCCAGCGGCACCCGGCGGGTGTGCTGCCCAACGCGCTCCACCGCTCTGCGCACGTCCTCGATGGGCATGTTATCCAGGAGAACTGCCTCAGCGCCGTGCTGCAGCGCTTCCTCCAACTCCGCCAGCGACCGCACCTCGATTTCCAGGGGCTGCGTGCCGCGGCGGTTCCGGTGCGCCCGTTCCAGCGCCTGCGCAATCCCCCCGGCCAGCGCAATGTGATTGTTCTTGATCAGGACCCCGTCGGAAAGATCCAGCCGATGGTTGAAGCCGCTGCCGCAGGTGACCGCATATTTATCGAGAATGCGCAGCCCCGGCACTGTCTTGCGCGTATCCAGGATGCGGGCGCGCGTGCCGGCAATGGCATCCACGTACTTGCGGGTGAGCGTGGCGATGCCGCTTAGCCGCTGCAGCACGTTCAGAATCACGCGCTCGCAGGACAGCACCACCCGCGCGTTGTGCCGGATGACTGCCACCGGCTGTCCGGGATGCAGGCGCACGCCATCGAAGATTTCCGGGTGGCTGGTGATCTCCGCGTGCGACGCCACCGTGCCGTCGAGCGTAGCGAACACTTCAAAGATGCGAGCGATTGCTCCCAGCCCGGACAATACGCAGTCTTGCTTGGCGACGATGATGGCCGTCGCCGGCTGGTGAGGATCGACAACGGCGTAGGTGGTCGCGTCGCGCGTGGCTTGGTCCTCGCGCAGCGCGTTTTCCAGTACCGCCGTCACCCGCCTGCTGTGCCAGTCCATTTCTTGTTCGCTACTCGCTCAGCTCTCGGAGCTTGTCTCGGGCCTTCTGCAACAGCAACTCGACTTCCGCAGCCCGTCTCCGCAAGCCCTCCACGACATTAGCGGGGGCCTTCTGCAGAAACCTATCGTTGGCAAGTTGCCGTTGTGCGTTTGCCAATTCCGTCTCTAGGCGCTTGATTTCTTTGCCCAGGCGCTCCACCTCGGCCGCGGTGTCGATCTTCTTTTCGTATTCCACCAGCACGTCGAAGCGTGCTGTGTGCCGTGCCCCCGGAAATTTGGCAAGCTCGGTCGGGACAAAACTGATGGCCTCCACGTTGGCGAGCTTTTCTACCGCTCCCCGGTTCTGCTCCACCAACCGTTGCACTCCGTCCTGCGCGTATATGCGGATGGGCACGGCCAGCTTAGGCTCAACCTTCAACTCTGCCCGGATGTTGCGCACGTTGACGATCACGTCCTGAAGGATGGCCATCTCGGTTTCCGCGTCAGGGTCAATAAGCCGCGCCTCCGGTTGCGGATATGCTGCCAGCGCGACCGACTTGAGCGGCGGCTTGCCATCATAGATCGCGTGCCAAAGCTCTTCCGTGATGAAGGGCATGATAGGCGAGAGCAGGCGCAACGCGCCCTCGAAGACGGTCATCAGGTGCAGGAAAGCGGTCCGCGCTGCCTGCCGCTCCTGTTCGCTGGTGCCACCGGACAGCCGCAGCTTCACCATTTCGATGTACCAGTCGCAAAAATCCCCCCAGAAGAAGCTGTAAACGCTGTTGGCCGCCTCGTGGAAACGATAGCTGGAGAGCGCCTCATGCACCTGCTCGGCCACACGGTTGAACCGCGAAAAGATCCAGCGGTCCTCCAGCGTTGCCGGCTTCAGTTCCAGTGTCTTGTCTTCGCCAGCGAACTCCTGCGCTAGGCCGCGCGTCTGGAACTCGCGCAGGAACCATACCCCGTTCTGCTCGGCGCGCTCGATGTTCATAAAGATGAAGCGCGCCGCGTTCCAGATCTTGTTGGCAAAGGCGCGATAGCCCTCAGTGCGGTCCGGGTTGAAGGCGATGTCGGTGCCCGGCGACGCCATCGCCGCCAGGGTGAACCGCGTGGCATCGGTGCCGTATTTCTCGATCACTTCGATGGGATCGAGCACGTTCCCCTTGGTCTTCGACATCTTCTGCCGCTCGGCATCGCGCACCAGTGCGTGAATGTAGACCTCGCGGAAGGGCACGCTGCCCGCGGGATGGTCGGCCATGAAGTGGCATCCCATCATGATCATCCGCGCCACCCAGAAGAAAAGAATGTCGAACCCGGTGATGAGCAGCGAGGTCGGATAGAAAACCTCCAGGTCGCGCGTCTTCTCCGGCCAGCCGAGGGCGGTGAAAGGCAGCAGCGCCGAGGAAAACCACGTGTCCAGCACGTCCGGGTCCTGCTCCAGTTGTGCGCTGCTGCACTGGGTGCATTTCGCGGGCGCATCCCGTGCCACGATAATCTGCTTGCACTCCCGGCAGTGCCATGCCGGAATGCGGTGCCCCCACCACAACTGCCGAGAGATGCACCAGTCGTGAATGTTCTCCATCCAGTTCAGGTAGATGGTCTTGTAATTCTCCGGCGTGAAGCGGACCTCGCCGTTCTTGACGACGTCGATCGCCTTCGCCGCCAGTGGTCCTACCTTGACGAACCATTGGGTAGACAGCCGCGGCTCAACGATGGTCTTGCAGCGGTCGCACTTGCCAATCGGCACGACATAATCCTTGGTGCCCGCCAGCAGCCCGCGTTCTTTCAGGTCCCAGACAATCCTCTCACGCGCCGCGAAGCGGTCCAGCCCCGCGTAGCGGCCCGCGTTCTGGTTCATGCGGCCAGTCTCGTCCATGACTTCGATCTGCGGAAGGTTGTGCCGCAGTCCCGCCTGGAAGTCATTGGCATCGTGCGCCGGCGTCACCTTCACCGCGCCCGTACCGAACTCCAGCTTGGCCAGCTCATCGACGATGATGGGGATCTCGCGCTCCATCAGCGGCAACAATACTCGCTTGCCGTGCAGGTGACGATAGCGCTGGTCGCGCGGGTTGACTGCCACCGCCGTGTCGCCCAGCATGGTCTCTGGCCGGGTGGTGGCCACGGTGACGAACTCATT
>DASYTX010000123.1:0-3665 GCA_036001865.1 Terriglobales bacterium | reverse complement strand
CGGAAACAGTGCTGCGATGAGCATGAAGTACAGCAGGCGGCACATGTGAGGCTCCTTCCAGGATGTCACGAGATGCCGAGGCCTGTGACCCGCGCCGTTAGAACGGGGCCACGACGACCCCCCAGGGATAGCGCCCGACCTTGATCGAGCGCACGACGCGCAGTCTCTGGACGTCTATCACGGACACGTCGTTGGAGGTACCATTGGTGGTGAACAGCAGCCGTTCGTCGGGCGTGAAGGCGAGCTGCCACACGCGCTGCCCGACCAGCAGATACCTTTCCACTTTGAACGTCGCAGTGTCGATCACCGCAACCCTGTTGGCAGGACCGAGCGCGACGAAGGCGCGCTTCCCGTCCTTGGTTATCCTTACACCGACGGGCTGGATGGCGTCCTGGTTGACGCCTGGAACCTGAAACTCGACCTTGCCAAGAATCTTACGCGTCTTGGGGTCGATCACGGTCACCGTGCCGCCGATCTCGGCGCTCACCCACACTTGGCTGCCATCGGCGGTGAACTCGGCCACGCGCGGGCGGCTGTCCACCAGCACGTTGCCGATGGTCGTATTGGTGGCCGTGTCGATGAAGTGCGCCATGTTCGTCGTTTCCGACGTGTTGACGAGCAGTTTGCCGTCAGGGCTCATGCCCATGCCCTCGGGCTCGACCCCGACGGGGATCTCCGCCAGCACCTTGTCGGTCTCGATGTCGACAACCGTGACGAGGTTGTCGTCCTCGTTGGCGATGTAGAGCGGATTGCCGGACGGGTGCAGAATGAACAGCTCCGGGTCGGGCCCCGACGGCAGCGTCTTGAGGTACTCCATGCTGCGGGCATCGAACACCTGCACGTGGTTGTCGTCGCTGGCGCAGATGAAAAGCCACTTGTGGTCCTTCGAGAGGATCACTCCGCGCGGCCGCTGGCCAACCTTGACCGTCTTGACCACGTCGAGCTTGTCGCTGTCGAGAACGGTGACGGTGTTGTCCTTCTCGTTTGTAACGTACACGGTGTAGGCGCCGCTGGGCTGCGCGGTCATCAGCGCGACCGCCAGCGCCACCGGCGCTGCCAAGCCACCCTTCCACGTCTCCACCGCTACCTCCGTCGAGTGTTAGGCAGTAGGCAGTAGTCGGTTGAGCGAGTGACACGCGGCTACTGCCTATTGCCTACTGCCTCGTAGGCCCTGCACGTACTCTCCGGCCGGTCGATCCCCAACGTGTCGAGCTCGGAGAATTGATGAAGGAAGCCCGGCTGGGGCGACACCGTCACGGGCAGCTTCGCCGTACCGACCAGGATCGGCTGGCGCAGCTGCCCGTTCCAATTGCGGTAGCTGAGCTTGCGTCCCTTGAAGGCGGCGAGGTCGAAATCGGGCGATTTCAGATACTGGATCACGACCTTGGGTGTTACCGATTTGGTGCGTGTGGCGGCTTCCCCAATGGAGCGAACCGCAACCCACATGTCGTAGTCGAGTGGGCGCATCGGGCGATTGGCCAGGCGCCGGAAGCGGTTCTGGAACTGAGTTGCGCCCCACTGCTCCAATGCGGGATGCCAGCTCATCGGCACCAGCCCCTGCGTTCCCGCCACCGGGCGCGGATCCCAGGTGCGATACGGGAAATATTCGCCGAATTGTCCGCCTTCGTCAGCCACCAGCAGCACGTCGTAGGACGGCGCGTTCTGGGTGAAGGCCGGAATCTGCTGCTGGATCTGCTCGTGACCGCCGTCGGCGCGCCGGCTGCCGGTCTCGACCTTGAACGTGCGCTCCTCCACGATCTTGCCCCCGAACCGCTTGGCGGCGCGCCGCAGCGCCTCGGCGAACGCCTCGTCGTCGCTCCCGGCTCCGCGCACCAGGAACCAGCGGCGCCAGTGCCTCCACCCGAGATACTGTGCGAGCCCGTCGGCCAGCATGGTGCGCGATGGAGCCGTGTGCAGCACGTTCATGCGGCAGTCCGCCTCCCGCAGCCGGTCGTCGAAGGAGCCTGCGTTCATGACAAGGGCGTCGCGCCCCTTAAGAGCATCGGCCAGCGCCCGCACCGTGTCACCGCTGGCGTCGGCAACCACGAAGCCGGCGCCAGCGTCGACGCGCTTCACCACCTCCGCAATCAGCTCCGGCGCAGCCACACTCTGCACCACGTCGAGTGTGAATTCCTGCTTCAGGAAGCGGCCGGTGGTGTTGTTGTCGTTAACCGCAAGGCGCGCTCCGGCCACACCATCATCCTGCGGCGCGAAATCGAGCAGCGAGAGCGGGGGCGGCGGATCGCGCAGCTGGCGCGCGAGGACGATCGCCATTCGTCGGGCATCGCCGTGGGCCTGCTCGGGAGGCGCTTGGGGTTGGCCCGACGCCGGCGGCACGATCGCGAGTTGTACTGCTAGGGCCGCCCAAAGCAACGCCGCGCTCCGGGCGATGGCGCAGGATCGCTTGTTGACGCTTTCTCCCATGCGTGGGACTCCGGCCGTCTGCGGATGGCAGCAATCTCCACGTCTTCTCTGAGTTCCAGTTTAACAGCGCCGCTCGCTCCGGCTACCGACTTTGTTCGATGTCCGTCGACAAAGTTCATCTGCGCTTGCGCAAGGCCGCCGAGATTAAGCTTGCCTGAGTGTTGACAAGGCCTGCAAGCGACGGAGGTAGAAGCCCCAACGTTAACGCTCTCCCGTGGCAGAGCGGGCTAGGAACGCGAGTTGTCGACACCACCGCCGGCAGCATGCAAGCCGCGTGTTCACGTCGAATTTCCCAAATCAAGTTTGCCCCCTGGCTGGAAATGCGCGATATTTTGGCACACTTTTGCGATGGCGCGCGGGTGGCGCTGGGCCCTATGGCGCCCCGCGTTCCGATCAGGAGGACAACCATGAAGCAAGCCTGGAGCAAGCCGCAGGTGACCGAGCAGGAGGTTGGTCTCGAGGTGACGAGCTATCTGCCCGCCGAGATCGACTGACACTCTGCATCCCGTGGTCTCGCTGGCACGCAGCACCCAGGTGCCGAGCGGTCCGGCGCTGCAGTGCTCGAGCCGCTGCTTCAGTCCGGCGCAGCGAACGGGTGCGACGGCTGACGAGGTGCAACCGGCGGCGCCTTTCCCACGTCCGCATCGCTTTGAAGACGGCCTGCGCTAGACCCAGCGAGGGAGGCCCGCAGTGAGCGAAGCCATTCCCATGCCGACAAGCAACGGACCAACCTGCGCACTTGCACCCCTGGGGCTGCTTGCCGAGCTGACGCACCGCTGCCCGCTGCAGTGCCCCTACTGCTCCAACCCGCTTGCCCTGGAAGGTGCGGGCGCCGAGCTGGACACGGCCACGTGGCAGGATGTGCTGAGACAGGCAGCTCGGCTCGGCGTGCTGCAGCTACACCTGTCCGGCGGCGAGCCGACGGTCCGCCGCGATCTGGAGGATATCGTCGCAACCGCCGCCGAGGTGGGCCTCTACACCAACCTCATCACCGCAGGTGTGCTGCTTTCCCGCCCGCGCCTCGAGGAGCTCGCCGTGCGCGGTCTCGACCACGTGCAGCTCTCGATCCAGGACGCGGAGCCGGCCAACGCCGATCGCATCGCCCATTACAAGGGTGCTCACGTCAAGAAGCGCGAGCTTGCCCGCTGGGTGCGCGAGACCGGCCTGGCGCTCACCATCAATGCGCCGGTGCACCGCCAGAACCTCGACCGCCTGCCTGAGATCATCGATTTCGCCGTGGA
>DASYTX010000122.1:0-4417 GCA_036001865.1 Terriglobales bacterium | reverse complement strand
GTACTTCCGCAGGCTGCCATTCAGCGTGTGTAACAGGTCCTCCTCTGACGTTCCTAACAGCACGATGATGACTGGCTTCCTTCCCCACTCGCCTCGATACAAATCCAACTGTCCAAGCAGCCGCTGCAGCTTGCTGGTCGTGCGCAGACCGTTCTTTAGTTCAAGCATGACCTTGGTCCCAATGGCTAGGTCGCACTTGATGCGGCCCGACCCGTACTGCCGAGTGATTCTTTCAAACGGCAGTTTCGATTTCAGAAACTGATGTAGCGACCGCTCGTACTCAGATTCGAGCCGAGCCGGTTGCGGCGTCCATTCGCGGATGAGGTCTGCGACCGTCTTGCGCGGGTTGAGGTGGTAGCGAAGCGCCAGGCGAGGATTAGGAACTGCGCGCAGTCCCCAGATGAGGAAAGCAGCGCCGATTAACACGGCGAAGACTTGTAGGTTCTGGTCACGGGCGACTGGCTCATAAATGAGCGCGGCTCCCATGAAAACAAAACCAATAAGGACTCGATAGAAGACCTTGGATGCAGAAACGGACGCGACATTTGCCATCAAGGCACCCCTCAGCCAGCGTGAAGCAGACCATAGCCGGGGTTGCGACCCCCGTCAATTTACTTCCGTTACCAACGGCGATAACCAACAGAAACGAGAGGCAGTTCTCCCGGCACCGACAGCCGCGAATACCCTGGCGCAGGCTCACATACGTGAAGATGGCGAGTCCGTTCGCTTCATGCTTTCTTCTCGCTGCGAGCGCTTGACAACGTGTGTTACCTTAGTTATATAGATATAACAAGTTATATCTTATGGATATATATATGTTCACGCGAACAAGTACTTGATTCTGCCAAATTTGCGAGGAATACCTGCCTAACTCATTGATTCCATTCACCCGCCTCCCGAAGGGGGCACCCCTATATCACCGCTGCCAGCGTTCTCAAGGACTTAGCCAATGCCAATCGACCCCAATATCTTGAGCCGCTTCGCAGGCGTCCGAGCCTGCGGGCGAGATCCTGAGCGTAGCGAAGGAACTATAAGACAACCCAAAGGAACCATCCCAATGCCCATCGATCCCAACATCCCCCAATGCCAGCATATCAAACTCAACGGAGTCCGCTGTGGTTCGCCCGCACTACGCGGAAAAGACCTCTGCTACTTCCACAACCGCGTCCGCGAGAGACATGAGTCCTACATCCCCTTTCTCGAGGACGGCAACTCCATCCAGTTCTCTCTGGTGAAGATCATGCGCAGCATCATGAATGACGAGATCGACCCCAAGAAGGCCAGCCTGCTCCTCTACGCTCTCCAGATCGCCGCGACCAACATCAAACAGGTCCGCACCGAGCCCTACTGGGACAAGGTCGTCCGCCACGACCCCCTCGAGCGCGCCCTCATGCGCCAGCTCAAGGCCCTCCGCAAGCCCCCGCAGAGCGAAATCACTCCCGCTCCGCCCGCCCCCGCCGCGGAGGAGACCACCGCATGACATTGTCTTTGCTTATCGCTTCTCGCTTATCGCTGCCGTCCAGGAGCCCAGGCCCGAAGGGCCGGCAGATAGTAGCCCGGGACGTGAGTCCCGGGAAAGCTGGATCACCAGAGCTGTTCCGCTCTGCCGAAGGCCCGCGCGCAGGCCGGAGGCCGAAGCGGGTATAAAAAAGAAAGGCGGGCTCACGATGAAAAGGACTTTTTTTGAGGTTTTCGCTAGCAGCTAGCAGCTTGATGCTTATCGCTAATTGCTTATCGCTTCTGTTATGTTTTTCCACCCCATGAACTGAGGTATTTTGACCCTGTCCCATGCTTCCAAAATCCTCGATCGTTCCACGCTGCGCGCGCGCGTGGAAGAGTGGCGCCGCGCGGGCGAACGCATCATCCTGACCAACGGCTGCTTTGACGTGCTGCACGTCGGCCACGTGCGCTACTTGCGCGGCGCGAAGGCTCTCCACGGCCGCGTCATCGTCGCTGTCAATTCCGATGAAACAGTACGCACGCTCAAGGGTGAGGGCCGGCCACGTATGCCCGCTCAAGAACGGGCCGAGATCGTGGCCGCGCTGGCCGACGTGGACGCTGTCGTCATCTTCCCCGAGCCGGACGTGCGCGCGCTGCTTCGCGAAATCCGCCCCGACATCCACGCCAAAGGCACCGACTACACGCCCGAAACCGTCCCCGAGCGCGACGTGGTCCGCGAAGTTGGCGGGCGGGTGGAAATCGTCGGCGACCCCAAAGACCATTCCGCCTCACAACTCATCCGCAAATGGACCGAATCCTGATCGTGCGCTTGGGCGCGATGGGCGATGTCGTCCACGCCCTGCCCGCGGTTGCTGCCCTGCGCGCGACATTCCCCAATGTGCGCATTGGCTGGGCGGTCGAGGAGCGCTGGTCCGAGCTTCTGGTGGCCGCGGGTGCGGACAGCGCGCCGCGCGGCTCACCTCAGAAGCCGCTGGTAGACATTGTCCATCGAGTGGATACCAAGGCATGGCGCGCGGCCCTGCTTTCCGATGAGACCTGGAAAGAGGTTGCCAACGCGCTGGGTGAGGTGCGCGCCGGCAGCTATCAACTCGCCATCGATTTCCAGGGCCTTCTGAAATCAGCAGCGCTGGCCTACTGGAGCGGCGCCACTGTGGCCGGCTTCGATAATCCCAAGGAGCGTCCCGCGGGCATGCTTTACTCGCGGCGGATCCCGGTGATCGCGACGCACGTAGTCGAGCAGAATTTGCAATTGGTGCGGGCCGCTGCTGGCATTGACAAGACGCAGCCCCGCTCCCCGCTGCCGCACGATCCGGCGGCGGAAACTTGGTGCGAGAGTGAACTTGAGCGCCGCAACATCAGCCGGTTCGTGCTCACTAGTCCTGGCGCGGGCTGGGGCGCAAAACTTTGGCCGGCGCAACGTTACGGAGAGCTGTCACAAGCTCTGGCGCTCCAGGGCCTTCCTGCCATTCTTAATGTCGGTCCCGGTGAAGACCAGCTCGCGCGTGCGGTGGAGCAGGCCAGCCACGGCACTGCACAGCCCATACGCTGTTCGATGGGCGAACTGGTGGCCCTCACCCGACGCGCCCGGCTGTTCATTGGGGGTGACAGTGGCCCTATGCATCTGGCGGCGGCGCTTGGCATTCCTGTAGTCGCCATCTTCGGCCCTACCGATCCTGCGCGCAATGGCCCGTACGGCACCCCCAGCATCGTGCTGCGCAGCCCTGCGAGCCGTACCTCCTATGCCCACACCTCTCGCCAGGAGGAAGGCATGCTCGCAATCTCGGTGGACGACGTGCTCGAAGCTGCGCGCCGGTTGTTGGAGACCTCGATATGACCGGCTGGCCCACGGTGGCCAGGCGCATTCGCGTGCCGCTGGGATTTGCCTTCGCAGTGGCTTATCTCTGGCTGGCACGACCGAGCTGGCTTTCGATCGCGGTCGGCGGCGCAATGGTCGCCGTAGGGCTCGCCCTCCGGGGCTATGCTTCCGGGCATCTGGTCAAGGCCACCGAGCTGACGACAACTGGCCCTTATGCATACACCCGCAATCCCCTCTATTTCGGCTCCATCGTAATGGCGACGGGCTTTGCCCTAGCCGCCCGCAGCTTGTGGCTGGCCGTAGCGATGGTCGTCATGCTGGCGGTGATCTACGTCCCCGTCATCCGCTTCGAAGAGGAGTACATGCGCGCGCACTTCGCCGAATTCGCAGAGTACGCCGGCCGTGTGCCTCGCTTGTGGCCGCGCATGATGGCATCTGGCGCAGGTGGACGCTTCTCCGCCGAGCTCTACTTGAAGCACCGTGAATACAATGCGCTGTTGGGAGCAGCGGGCGTAATGGCCGCTCTGGTCTTCAAGCTGGTGTGGTTCTCGCGATAACCCGGGTTGAGCGGCGATGGCTGTCCGGCACTGCTTAGTGCAGCCTGAATCGTTCCCTCATCAGCCGCTGCAGGCGAGGTTTATAAATGATGTCGTAGGCGAATTCCTTGCCGGGGAACATGGCCAGCGCGGCACGGCGCGTCTGCGCTACCAGCTCGGAAGCCTGTTCCACAGTAAGGCTGGCATCCTGGCTGATCACCGACATGACCATGTTCATCATGATCTGCAGGCGGCGGAGTTTGCGGCTTTCTTCTTGGGGGTCTTCGTCGTGAGGCTGACTATTAGCAGGGTCCTGTCTTGGGTCCGGAGTTTCCATTGTTGGCCCTCAAATCGCGCAAATCCGCGCGCAGTGCCGGATTCCACGCTTTACCTTTGGATGTCCGCCGGCCTCACGACGTTGCGCAAAGCGGCGTTATTCAACTGCCCGCAAACCGTCGCATCATATAACGGAACCAAGCAGCATCCGGGAGGAAGTAGCCGCCACCCGTGACTTTGGTAATGCACAAACGATGCCCACCGCCGCGCAAGTAACCCATCCATCGTTTTTGCGATAGCATGTACGGCCAAGGAGGCGCCATGGAGA
>DASYTX010000121.1:0-3682 GCA_036001865.1 Terriglobales bacterium | reverse complement strand
TACGCCTAGGTGCGCTGAGCCACGCTACAATACTGAAGAATGCACAAGTTTTGGGACACTCCGGCGAGGGAGGTCGCAGCCAAGGGCGACTGTGCCACACACGTCCCGGAGTGTGTGCAGATCGGCAAGGTGGAGATCCGTCCGGCTACGGTGCTGGCCCCCATGGCTGGGGTCACCGACACCGTCTTCCGGCGATTCATCCGCGAGATGGACGGCTGCGGGCTGATCATGACCGAGTTCACCTCCGCCGACGGCATCCTGCGCGGCAAGGACAAGAAAGCCCAACGCTATCTGCACTTCTACGATGACGAGCACCCCATCTCGGCGCAACTGTTCGGCAGCGACCCTGAGGTGCTGGCCGAGGCCGCACGCGTGGTCGAGGACTTGGGCTTTGACTTGGTGGACCTGAACCTCGGCTGTCCCGCCAAGAAAGTCGTCAAGTGCAACGGCGGCTCGGGACTGCTGCGCGACCTGCCGCTCCTGCGCCGCATCTTCGAGCGCGTGCGCGCCGCGGTCCAGATCCCGTTTACGGTCAAGTTCCGCGCGGGTTGGAACGAGCAGGAGATCGTATGCGTGGAGCTGGCGAAGATGGCCGAGGACTGCGGGCTGAACGCCGTCGCCCTGCATGCCCGAACCCGCGAGCAAGGGTACACGGGCACCGCCCGCTGGGAGTGGATCGGCGCCATCAAGGAGGCGATAAGAATCCCGGTGATCGGCAATGGCGACATTCGCGAGCCGCAGGACGCAGCCGCCATGGTGGCCGCCACCGGCTGTGACGCCGTGATGATCGGGCGCACCGCAGCGTCGAACCCGTGGATCTTCCGCCAGATCGCGCAGCACCAGGCCACCGGCGGCTCCGAGCAGCCCAGCGAAACCGATCGCTACCAAATGATCCGGCGCTATTTCGAGATGCTGATCGAAGAGGAGATGCCGGGCGCGGCGGGCAAGATGAAGCAGTTCGCCTCCTGGTTCACCCATGGCGTGCCCGGCGGCGCCGCTCTGCGCAAGGCCATCTACGAGGCCACGAGCGAGCGCGAGATCCTGGCGCGGGTAGAAGAGTTCTTCGAGCCCGTGGTCAGCGGCCAGTGTGCAGTGGCCAGATAGCTGCTCAATCCGGCAGCTCAGCCGGTCCATCCAAAGGCCCCAATCTGCGGTTCAATGAACCCTAATGCCGCTCGGCCCCGGTTCCCTTAGCATGTTCCTGGAAGAGCCGCTATAATCGCGCGGCAAACGGGGTCGCGCATGAGTGGACGTAAGATCGTTCTGGCGGCGAGCGACTCGGAATCGTCCGAGTACCTGCAGAGTTCGTGGCGGCAGATGTTGCTGGCCACTCTACCGGCCCGCTATGTCCGCTACATGGGCACCGACCTCAACTTCAAAAACGAGGTCGCGCCGGACGGGCAGGCCCGCTACGTTCCCCACGGCCTGAGGATCATTGAGGCCCTGCTGCTCAAGCACTTCGCTCCCGAAGAAATCGCGGTCTGCTACCCCGGGCAGTTGCACCTGTTTGTGGGGGATGAGACCAGGGCGGTGGGCGTCCATGCCCACAACCCGCTGGGCATCGCTTTCGCCGCCGACGTCTATTCCCACCTCTACGGCCGCGACCTGGATCCGGTCAACGCGGTCTGCTTCCGCCAATTGATCGAGCACCCGGTACTGCGCCAGCACAAGCCGCATTTGAAGATCATCGTCGGCGGCCCGGGAGCGTGGCAGATCGAAAAGAAAGAGATGCAGGACCCTTGGTCGATCGACTGCGTGGTGGACGGCGAGGCTGAAGACGTGGCGGCGGACCTGTTCCTGCGTGCGGTGCGCGGCGAAGCTCTGCCGCGCAGGGTGGAAGGACACAGCCCCAAGCTCGAGAGCATCCCCCGCATCCGTCACCGTTCCAGCTTCGGCACGGTAGAGATCACGCGCGGCTGCGGCCGCGGGTGCCAGTTTTGCTCGGTGGCGCTGCGCCGCGGGCACAGCATCCCCTTGGACCAGGTGCTGGACAACACGCGCGTTCAGGTGGCAGAGGGTGCCGACACTATCCTGCTGGTCACCGAGGATCTTTTCCTCTACGAGCAGGGCCCACGCTTCGCCGTGAACGTGCCTGCGCTGAAGCGCTTGTTTGAATCCGTGGCGGCGGTGCCCGGGGTCAAGAACATCATGATGACTCACGCCACCATGTCGCCGGTGGTGCTCTCGCCGGAAGTGGTAGAGGAGCTGGCGCCGTTGGCGGTGGACAAGAGCCTGCTGCGGCACGAGACCTCCACCCATCCCGAGAAGCGCCACGCCATGTGCTTCGTCGGCCTGGAAACGGCGTCACCCCGCCTCTTCGAAAAGTATATGAAGGGCAAGGCCTATCCCTACCGCGCCGAGCAGTGGCCCGACGTGATCCTGAAGGGCATGGAGGTCATGAACCGGCACAACTGGTTCCCCATGTGCACCTGGATCATCGGCCTGCCGGAGGAGACGGCGGAGGACGTCAAGCTTTCACTCGATCTGCTCTATGCGCTCAAGGACGCCCGCTGGGCGGTCATCCCCACGCTCTTCGTGCCGTTGACCCACACTCGGATGGAGAAGAAGAAGGGCGTCAAGCTGATCGAGCTTACCGACCTGCAGTGGGAGATGTTCTTCACCTGCTGGCGTTACAACCTGGACTTCTTCCGCAAGCAGGCCTCAGTGCAGTGGAAGTTCAAGGTGGGCACTCCCATCTATTACCACCTGATCGCGCGGCGACTCTTCGGCAGCGGCGTGAAGTATCCGCTTTACCGGCTGGGGCACTGGCCGGAGTGGTTCCTGCGCCGCAAGCTCTACCTGGATTTCTCTGACGGCCGCCCCGCCCGTAAGCCGCCGGCCGAAGTGCCCGTTCCCGCCCACCAGTACCGGCCCGCACTCCCGGAACTGGAGACCGGTGCGTTGCCCATCATTGGGGATTAAAGGAAGTTTTACCGCCGAGGACCCCGAGGGCGGAGCCGTTACGGTCTTGTGCGTGAATCCGTTGCGCCGGCCCATCTGAACTGCACAAACCTATGACCAGCAAAGCCTGAAACAGTCTCAGGAGCTCGCATGAGACTTCCACGCGGCGCTCATTTGACCGCGTCAGCCTGAGCACGTATAATTGTGCTGCACGTTGATATGTGCGGCCCATGAAGACCAACATTACTTTGAAACTTGATGCGAATCTTCTGCGCGAGGCCCGAATCCTGGCAGCTAAGGAGGGCACGTCGATAAGCGCCTTACTCGCTGCACGGCTTGAGAGAATGGTGCGTGAACACAAGGCTTACGAGGGTGCCCGCCGGCGTGCTCTGACCCGGCTGAAGGAGGGCTTTGACTTGCGTTGGACCCCTCCCCGCTCGCGGGACGAACTGCATGAGCGATAGGTTCTTCGTAGATACCAACATCTTGGTGTACGCGCACGACCGCTCGGCGGGGTTGAAGCACAAGCGCGCTCGGCTAGTGATAGAGGAACTTTGGGATTCCGGGCGGGGCGTGCTGAGCACGCAGGTCCTGCAGGAGCTCTGTATTAACGTTCGCCGCAGAACCAGCCGTCCCTTATCGGTGGAAGAAACCCGCCGTCTAGTGCAGGACTATTTGAGCTGGGAGATCGTCGTCAATACTCCAACATCTGTCATCCAAGCGCTTGATCTCGAGGTGCGCCACAAGATTTCCTTTTGGGATGCGCTCATCCTTCAGGCTG
>DASYTX010000120.1:0-2804 GCA_036001865.1 Terriglobales bacterium | reverse complement strand
GCCGGGGCTGGTCTTCCTTTCCAGTTATGCCTTCCTCCGGTCCGGAGAGCGCCGCCGTTTGGGCCTGACGCCCTACGAGGACATCCTCTTTGGCGAACTTGTGCAGGCGCACGAAACCGCCCACCAGTGGTGGGGCGATGCGGTCTTCTGGAAGAGCTACCGCGACGTCTGGCTCACTGAGGCTCTGGCCAACTATTCCGCGCTGCTCGAAATCGAACGCGAGCGTCCGGCGGCGTTCCGCACCGTCATGGAGGAGTACCGGCGCGGCCTGCTGCGCGAAAGCAAAGGGGGCCGCGCTCTGAAAGATGCTGGCCCGGTGACGCTGGGGCGGCGCCTGGTATCGTCGCGTTTCCCCGATGGGTATGAGGTCGTGGCTTACGGTCGCGGCACCTGGCTGTTGCACATGCTGCGCCATCTACTGCGCGATGCCACGCCAGCCAAGGGAGGGTCCGCGGCGGACCCCGACGCCCGCTTCTTTCAGGTGCTGCACACCTTACGCCGGCGATTCGAAGGACGCGAACTCGCCACCGCCGACCTGCAGAAGGCATTCGAAGAGGCCCTGCCTGCGGAGCTGCATTTTGAGGGGAAGCCATCGCTCGACTGGTTTTTCGAAGGATGGATCCAGGGCACCGCGGTCCCGCGCTTCGAGTTGGAGGACGTGCGCTTCTCGTCGGTTGGCGGCAAGCGCACTGCCCGGGGCAAGCTGCTTCAGAAGGACGCGCCCGACACCCTCATCACGTCGGTGCCGCTCTACGCCGCCACCGCTTCGGGCAACGTCTTCGTGGGACGCGTCTTTGCCGACGGGCCTGAGACCGAGTTCCGCCTCATCGTACCCGCCGACGCGCGCAAGCTGCTGGTCGACCCGCTGTTGACTATCCTCACCCGTCCATAATTGATGATAGATGGATGCTTGCGCTCTGGCTGAGAGCTAAGAGCAGTAGCTGACAGCTACTTGCGATTTCGGCCATCCTTCGCGAACGCCGGGCGGTCTTACTAACGAAACGAGAGGCGTACCAAGGGCCCTCTCTCTGGAGACGACTAATGGGAATTCTTGCGTGGATCATCTTCGGCCTGCTTGCCGGCGCCATTGCCAAACTGCTAATGCCCGGCCGCGACCCCGGTGGCTGGATTGTGACCATTCTGCTGGGCATCGCCGGTGCCCTGCTGGGCGGGATCATCGGCAGTGCGCTGTGGGGTAGCACGGGCGTGACCGGCTTCGATCTGGGCAGCTTCGCGCTGGCCATTGGCGGCGCCATTCTGCTGCTGGCGGTGTATCGCGTCGTGCGCGGCCGGCGCCGCGCCGACGTGCTCGACCGCGACCGTCGCGCCGCTTAAACTCAACCGCCAACTCCAAAGAGGCCCACCGGAAGGTGGGCTTCTTTTTGGCGGGTGAGGCAGCCTGAATGCGCCCGCAGACAACAACTCTCGTATTTTCAGGTTATTAGAGCCTTAAAAAGGACCTTACAACCGCAAGCTGCTGCTGAGCATCTGGGCTCGTTGTAGTACTACTCCTGATACAGGAGTACCACCTTTCTGTACGCCAGGAATACCTCGCCGAAGTACGACACCGTAGAACAGCGGCGGTTCACGTGGTTTTCCTCCTTGAGTTGCAAGCCGAGTTTCGTGGAGTTGCTTTCGGTTCACAACAATAGTGTTCTTGATCTGGGCACTTGGAACCTGCTCACATTTTTTTCTCAATTCCGGACGCGAAAAGCGCCGCCCTCGGGCGGCTTTTTTCTCGCCCGTGCGGTTGCGCGCTCTCGGTTCTCCGAGGCGCGCTTCGCACGTATCACCTTCAGTAATGGGCTCCTCAATTTCACGTCACAAGGAGCAGACACATGGGAACATGCCGCGTCGACAGATTTCTGCTGGTCTTAGTGCTGTTATTGCCGGTTTTTCTCGTCCACCGCGGCAATGCAGCCAACCCAACTTCCGGAACCGTATCGGAAACCACGCCCGTAGTGACATGGGACGGTCCGGTTTTCATGACGCCAACAGCTTCGGCCAGCTGCAACGGTCCCAACGATCCGAGCTGCGACAACTTCCGACTTAACATCGTCCCGCCCGCTTCGGGCAGCTACATCGTAAAGATCACCATTCAGCCCTTCGGCAGCGGCGACTGGGACCTGCAGGTGTACGCACCAGATGGCACCGTAGCTGGGAATTCTGGCAATGCTCCCAGCCAGGCGGAAAACGTCACGTTGAGCAACCCCGCATCCGGCACATACACTGTAGCTGCCGCCCCGTTTGCCCCATCGCCAGGCCTCCCGTTGCCCGGCCTGACCAGCTATGCCGGGCGCGCCGAGCTCGTCAAGGTCATTACGACACCGCCCCCGCCTCCGGGTAACGAGCCGATCACTTATTTCAACCACGCGCCACCGCCACCTCTGGGACGTGACTCCTCCGCCGAGCCATCCATCGGATGCAACTGGAAAACCGACAAGGTTTTCTTCCTGGGGCACTTTGACACGTTGCGCATCACCTTCGATGACTGTTCTTCGCCCGCCAAGGACACCTGGGAGGACAAGAGCTTCGTCACCACCAACGTCTTGACCCTCGATCCCATTCTGTTCACCGATCGGGAGACGGGTCGCACTATCGTGTCGCAACTCTCGGCCAAATGCAGCACCATGGCCTTCACCGACAATGATGGAGACCTCTGGGTTCCTAGCCAGGGCTGCGGCATCAACTCGGGCGTGGACCACCAGACGGTGGGCGGCGGCCGCTTTGCCGCCCCTCTAACGCGCGATCCCAATGGCCCGGTCTACCCCAACGCGGTTTACTACTGCTCCCAGGACATCGCC
>DASYTX010000119.1:0-3751 GCA_036001865.1 Terriglobales bacterium | reverse complement strand
CTGGAAGTGCTCGATCTGTTGATCGACCGGGTCAGGACCATCCCGCTGCTGATCGTGCTCACGCATAGGCCCGAGTTCCCGGTGCGCTGGTCACGGCACGGCCATGTGACGGCGCTGAACCTTTCCAAGCTCACGCGCGCGCAAAGCAGCGCCATCGTCTCCAAGCTTGCTGGGGGCAAAGCGCTCCCTGCCGAGCTGCTCGGACAGATCCTGGCCAAGACCGACGGCGTGCCGCTGTTTGTCGAAGAGTTGACGAAAACAGTCTTGGAGTCCATTGCGTCTCTGGGGTCCATTGCGTCTCTGGGGTCCGCAATTCCTGCGACGCTGCATGATGCCTTGATGGCTCGACTGGATCGGCTTGGGGCCGCCAAAGAGCTCGCGCAGATTGGCGCGGCGATTGGACGAGAGTTCAGTTACGAACTCCTGGCCGCGGTGGCGCCCACACCCACGACCGACCTCGACCGCGCACTTGAGCAGTTGACGGACTCCGGCCTCGCGTTCCGACGCGGCGCTCCGCCCAAGGCCACCTACACCTTTAAGCACGCGTTGGTGCAAGATGCAGCGTATGACTCGCTGCTGAAGAGCCGCCGACAAGCTCTGCACGACACGATTGGCCGCGTCATCGAAGAAAAGTTTCCGACCATCAAAGACACCGAACCCGAGCTGCTGGCGCATCACCTGACGGCGGCGGGGCAAGCCGCGGCGGCGATCCCGTACTGGCAGCAGGCGGGTACGCTGGCCCTCAAATGCCTGGCGCTGAACGAAGCGATTGCGCACCTGAACCAGGGTATAGCGCTGATCGGTACGCTGCCGCCGTCACCGGAGCGCGACGGGAAAGAACTGGACCTGCGCATTCCGCTTGGTACGGCCTGGTCGGCGCTCAAAGGCCAGGGAGTACCGGAGGTGTGGACCAGCTTTCACCCGGCACTAGGGTTGGCCAAGTCCCTCGGCCGCCGCGAGGCGTTAGTGCCGATCTACTGGGGACTGTGGGGCAATGTTGATGTCCAGGGCCGCGTCGCTGAGTCGCTGGACTGGGTCAATGAAACGCTGGTTACGGCAGAAGCCAGCGGCAATCCGGATTTGTTGATCGTGGCACACTGGACGGCATGCACCACCTACCATTGGCTAGGAGATTTCACCCAGTCACAAGAGCATGGCGACAGAGTGCTGGCGCTGTATGACGAGGAGCAGCACCGTCATATCGTTGACCTCACGAACATCGACCCGAAAACTGGGGCCGGCATCCACGGTGCCCTTGCAACCTGGATGCTGGGCTATCCGGATCATGCTGTGCAGGTGAGCGAGGCAAGCGCTGCCCGCGCACGCCGGCGCGGTCATCCCTTCGACCTCGGCTGGGCGCTTCATATGAGCAGTTGTCTTTGGGATCTCCGCCGCGAACCCGCGCAAATGCTGGCGCGCGCCGAAGAGGCCGAGCGACTGGGCCGCGCGCACAGTTTGCCTGTTATTTCGGAAGTGTGTGCGCAGACGATAAAGGGAATTGCGTGGCTGCGGGCCGGGCGCCTCGCGGAGAGCATCCCGCGACTGCGGGGTGCAATAGAAACGTGGAACGCGCACGGCGTCGAGATTAGTATGCCGTACTATCGAGCGGTCCTGGCCGAAGGCCTGGCGTTGAGCGGTGATCTCGCGGGCGGATTGCGGTTGCTCGAGGAGAGTCTCACGCAGATTGCGCGGCCAGGCTGGGAGGAGCGCTGTCATCTAGCCGAAATCCTGCGGCTCAAGGGCTGGATGCGTGCGCTCCAAGGCGACCTGGATGGCGCGGCGCAGCACTATCTAGCCTCGCTCGACTGGGCACGCGAGCAACAGGCGAAGTCCTGGGAATTACGCACCTCGACCAGCCTCGCGCGCCTGTGGCAGCGCCAGGGCAAGTGCCAGGAAGCGTATGAACTGCTCGCGCCGATCTATAATTGGTTCACCGAAGGGTTTGCTACCAAAGACTTGCAAGAGGCGAAAGCGCTGTTGGAAGAGTTACACTAAAAGAGACAATCATCACCCAAGAGCATATTGCTGCCTGTTTATTTTTCCACAGCTATTGCGAAGACCTCCAAACGGGTAACCTATGGGCGCTAGCAGCTTTGTGGGACAAGATCATATCTGTAACTGATTCAGGCGTCCGTTCACGACTCATGGCGACTCATACCGCTGCTACAGTCTCTTCTACGAAGATGGTCAAGGCAGCCCTCAACAGAGCTGGACGTAGTAACCAGCCCGGTACTCTCTACGTGCCACCCTTCCAAATGGAGCAGAATGTTGCAGGTGTTTTCAGTCGCCGTTTTCAACGTGTTCTCGAAATGACCGAGACTCAGTCGGTCCTTCCGCCTGACTCTGCGCGAACTGGAAGTCAGCGAGTGGACCGCTGATTCACCGGTGCTCGTGCGCGTGGCGATGCCAGAATTCATGCCGCTCGACCACTGCGTCGAGCTTTCCTTCATCAGCGATGTGCGCTCAGCCGGGTCGAAGGGCAACCTATCGATCTGCGTACCGACGCTGTTGTCCGCTTCCATACGGAATCAGTGACTTGGCCCGAGAACCTGCAGGACCACGCCCCACGCATTAGTCAGGATCTCAAAGGCTTCGTGGACGGCTATAAACGCTTACGGGCAGCGATTGGACGTGACCGGCCGCTGGGTCACCATCATATCCCTGCTGTTCTCTTGCTCGCTAAGTCCCGCGATCTTGATTATCGCGACCTGGAGGTGCCGCAGTCGTATTCTGCCGAAGTAGTTGCCCGGTTTCTGGCCCCGACCTCGGTGCACCAGTTCAACGCCGAAGACGAGCGCCTGTTGTGGGAAGTCCTGCAAGCGACCGGACACCTTGACCAGAATAACCAAGTCAAGCCATGGCAGGAGTTCCCCACCGGGGAATGCCTGTTGCTTCTGGTCCTCAGCGATTTTCTTGAAGCCCAAGGCGTGCAGAATGTCGTTCTTTCCCTCTCCGGGCTCGGGTTGTTTTCCCGACCGGTCCACGACCTCATGCCGCTCTTGAGCCAGGTCCGTGTTCATCTGAAAGAACAGACCGATCTGTGGCCGTATCTCGTGCAGCATGCCGACCATGCCTGCTCACTGGACCAGGCAGAGAGGGCGGTCGGGCTTCTCAGCGCGGTATGTCTGCCAGAACGCTGGATCAGTCTCGTGCGCGACGATACGCCAAGGATGATCGCGGTGGCGCTGTTGCTTGGTTACTTGGATGACCGACTGACAAGGAGTGAAGCTGTTCGCCCCCTCACCCTGTCCCTCTCCCACAAGGGGAGAGGGGACCTGGATGCCGAGCCCACGGACGATAGCGGTGCTCGGATCGAGCTCCCTGAACATATTCCGCAATGGGCAGAGCCGTGGATGAATGACTGGGACGTGCCGCACCACGATGCTCCTGCCGAGGCGCGGGCTAGCGTTCTCCTGCGGATGCTTACTAGGATCGTTCTTATCCAGCACCGTCTCGCAGCACCCCTTCCCCAGGCGGAGGACATCGGCGCGCTAGTCGATATGTACACGGAGAGTGACGACGTACGCTTAGAGCTGTTCCTCGCCCTCGCTCGCAAAGATGCCGATGTGATCGACAACGAGGCGCGGCTGAGCCGACTACAAGAGTTTTTTGGCTCTTCTGCAAAGTGAGTGGGTAAATTTTGAGCATTTCAGATCTCCGCAAGCATGCAGGTGAGGATCTTCAGGCGCAGATACTCTTCGTCGCGCAGCCCGTACGCGCGCCGCTGGATGACCCGGATCTTGTTATTCAA
>DASYTX010000118.1:0-7754 GCA_036001865.1 Terriglobales bacterium | reverse complement strand
CAACGGCCCTACCACGCCCGGCGCCGATGCCGTCCTTCGCGAAAAAGGGATCATGGTATTGCCCGACATCCTGGCCAATGCCGGCGGCGTGACCGTCTCCTATTTTGAGTGGGTGCAGGACCTGCAGGAGCTGTTCTGGGATGAAGAAGACGTCAACCGCCGCCTGGAGAAGGTCATGGTAAAGGCCTTCGACGATGTGTACGATACTGCCCAGAAATACCGGGTGGACATGCGCACCGGCGCCTATATCCTGGCCATCGACCGCGTGGCTGCCGCGACCAGTACACGCGGCATTTGGCCGTAACGAAAAACCTCAACCAGAGCTTTAGGAAATCGAGAGAAACGGAGGCAGAGCATGAAATGGGCAAGGGTTGGGCTGCTGATTGCGTGCGTGCTCGTGCTGGCGGCTTCGACGCCCACCAAGCCTTCCTGGCGCATGAAGGCCGACTACGTTGAAGCCTGCAGTTGTCACCTGTTTTGCCCATGCTACTTCAACAAGCACGCCGAGCATCCCTATTGCGAGTTCAACATGGCGGTCAAGGTCCAAGAGGGTTACTCAGGCAAAACTAACCTGGCTGGCGCCAAGTACTGGTTGACCGGCGACCTCGGCGACCACTGGGGCACCGAAAAGAAGGGCAAGTGGGTAGCGGTCTCCTTTGACCCTACAACCACCAAGGAGCAGCGTGACGCGCTCGCTCCCATGATCCTGAAAACCTACGGCCTTGAATGGGGCGAGCTGAAAGTACTGGAAGCGCCCATTGAAATCAGCCGCCAGGCGGACATCGCCGAAGCCAAGCTCGACGGCGGGAAGTTGGCGTACATGAAGCTGAAACGCGAGCCGGGAGCTGATGGCAAAGGTGTTGTACTGAAGAACGTCCGCTATTTTGGCGCCAAGAACAACGACGGCTTCGAACTATACAAGTCCATCGAGCACCGCGCGGATGTGGCGGGGCACAAGTTTTCCTACTCCGACCGCAATGCTTTCCTGATCACGATCGATTCGCACGAAGGCGAGGCGGCAGGTGCCATGGGCGCGGGCATGGGCCACTAGAGCACGGGAGATAAATCTCTCGAGGTATGACCTCCGGTTCGGAGGTCATTTTTTTCTGCCAATGGCCGCCCAAGACGAGGTGACTTCCGGCGAGCCATAGAGTCGCCGGTAGATATTGGCGTTGCGCACTACGGCTTGGACGTACTCGCGCGTCTCTGTGTACGGAATCGATTCCACGAATTCAGGCAGGTCCCGATACGGGCCATTGGAGAGCCAGTCATCGACCCGGTCGGGACCGGCATTATAGGCGGCCAGCGCGTACTCCAGCGTGCCGTCGAATTTTTCGATTAGTTGGCGGAAGTAGCGTGTTCCCAATTGCAGATTGGTCCGCGGAGCGGTGAGCGCAAGCGTGGAATAGCCGCGCAACTTTACCTGCCGCGCCATCCTCTTGCCCGTGGTGGGCAGCAACTGCATCAGCCCGATGGCGTTGGCGCGCGAGATGGCCACGGGATTGAATTCCGATTCTTGGCGAACCAACGCGGCTACCAGAAACGGATCGAGCTTGTTTTCCAGGGAAAAGCGCTTCACATCATCCCAGTAGGGCCGGGGAAATAGTTCCTCCCACAAGACGCGCGGCAAGTGCCCAAGGTCGAGCGCGAAGTAGCCGGGGATAGCGCGCTTGAGCGTCTGCAGCGCGCGATCATTCCTGCCATTGGCGCGATGGAGCTGAGCCATGCGAGCCAGTGCCCAGCCCACCCCGCCGTCGGACGCCGCCGCCTCCAGCTCGCGCAGGGCAAGCTCGTACAGCGCGCCGTTCTCCAGCAGCAGGCTCTTCTGCGCGCGCAGGTTGTCGTCAGGGACTTCCGTTTGCTCCAAGGCGTTGGGTCCCTGTAGCTGGGGAATCCGCTCCAGCAGCGGCTCGGGAGCCGCGGTGCCGGGATTCGCCAGCGCGCCCAGGCGCTCCCGCGCCAAATCAGCGTAGTAATACTGACGAAAACGGTCCCCCAGCTTGTGGTAGTAAGCTCGGGCCTTGGGCTTGTTGCCATCTTCCTCGGCCAGCCGGGCACGCCAGTAAAGCGCCGGCATGACCTCGGCCGAAGCGGGATAGATCTCGATCTGTTTTTCAAAAAGATTTGCCGCGTCGTCACGCTTGCCCTGTCGAAAAGTCAGCCATGCAGCCTTCCAATGCGCGTAGGCTGCGTACCTGCTCTTCGGGAACCGTTGCTGTAGCTCGTAAAACAGGGCGGCAGCACGCGCGGCGTCGCGTTTGAGGACATAGGTGTTGGCGGCCGCCAGCAATCCTTCCTGGAACCACGGGCTCTGTGGCGTCGTGGCACGCAGCTTTGTCAGCAGCTTCTCCACTTCGTCCTCATCGGGACGCTCCAACTCCAGCAGAATATAGAGCCGCTGTGCGCCCGGCTCGTCCCCACGGTCGGGCATCTTTTTCAGGATGTCTTCCGCCTCGCGCTCGCGCGCGCTCTTCCACAGCGTCCAGGCAAGCCAGACCCGCACCTGGTCAGCTTCTTCCGCCGGGGCTTGTTTCAGGAGCTCGCGATACTCCTCGGCGGCCTGCGAGTGCCGCCCAGCTTGCACCAGCCGGCTGGCGCGCGTCTTGCGTTCCTCGTAGGTGAGCGGCGGCAGGCCCGCTCTCAGGAACAGGGATTGCAGCTCGAACTCGGCGTCCTGCGCTTCCTGGCTTGCCGGCATGGTGACGTAGAGATGGCGCAGCGTATCGGCAGCTCGTGCCGGTTGTCCGGCAGCTTCATAGGCGCGCCCTAGGGCCAGTTCTACGTTCGCACGCGTCGGTAATCGATGCGCCTCGAGCAAACCTATGGACTGCTGCGCCTGTCCCAGCGCGACCAGAGCCTTGGCATGCAGTACCACCGCGTCGCGCAAGTAGAGAGACTGCGGGTAGCTGGTTTCGAAGTTGCGCAGAGTGGCAGCCACTTGTTCCGGTTTTTCCAGCCCGTCGTGGCACGTGGCAAGGAAGAAATCGACGTAGTCGGCTAGTTCGCCGGCTTGCGGCCGCGATCTCTTCAAAGCCTCGATGGCCGGATCGAACTGCCGGTCAAGGATGCGCGCGTACCCGATCACCAGCCAGGCGAGCGCTCCTGCCTCTCCTTGATGAGACGCAGCCCAGCGCGTGACGCCGGCATAGGCGGCGGGGCTGCGGTTTTCGATCAGCTGCATGGCCATGGGCTTCAGCTCGGCCGATGCAACGAACGCCCGCTTCACCCGCCGTACACGCGGGGAAACGGTCTCCTTCCTCTTCTTTGCGGCGGGCTTCCTTTTAGCCGTCTGTTTCTTCGTGGCTGCGGTGGTCGAGGTCGCGGCCGTCGCTGGCGGCGTCAGTGCCCCAGCTAAACAGCCCAGGACCACGAAAAGGATAGTGATGGAATTTCTCAGGACCACTGCCAGATTAACCAGGAAAATTGCTCCCCAGGAGAGAGGTGTCGCCTTCCGCCAGGTTCCTAATCAGCTCCTGGGTAAAGTAATTCGCGCCAGCGGCCACGGTGTTGCCGTATCTCTTGTCGTAGGCGGCACGGCTCTTTTCGATGTCTTCCTTCAGCCGCTTATAGAGATCTTTGTGCTGGCGCCCCTCGGCCACTTTCCCCGAGTTGTAGAGCTTGATCTCATCCACCAGCAGCCTGGCGAAGCGCTGGGCTTTGGCGTGCATCTCCAGTTCGTCCGGCGACGGGCTAGGCTCGGCTGCCGGCGCCGCGACCTCCACCTCTGCCAGTGGCGGAGGCGACGAGGTGAGCGAGCCTACCGACTCGACTACCTTTTCCGTCGGCGCGATCAGGCCTTCTCCCACCGGCCTCTCCCCTGCCGAGGGTGTACCATGGGCGCCCCTACGCAAGCTCAACACCTCCAGCCACAGGCCTGCAGAGCGCACCAGCAACTGCAGCGCCGAGCGCTCCGTGGTGCCCGCCGGCTGGAGCCCGGAATCCGCGCAGATCAGCGCGGCCACCTTTTCCCGCACGATCAGCGGCAGGACCACCGCCTCTCCCTTCGCCGGCGCACCGATCGCGGCCAGAAAAGCCGGATCAAACTCCGACGCCGGGCCGCTGACCGGGGCGAAATCCCTCATCGCTCGGGCAGCCAGGCCACGGCTCAAATCCAGCGTCAGCCCTGAAATGGCGGCATCGTTCTGTAGGCCACGCGCCTGCCATCCAGAAGCGCTGCCGCCGCGGATCACAAACAGCCCCACCCGGCCGCTGAAGCGCGCCGCGCCGTCGAGCAGGGCGCGCAGGATCTCCGATTGGGACGTAGCACGGTGAATGGCTGCGACCGCCGATTCCAACAGAGGCAGCGCGGAAGCATCACCCGCAGGCTGCGAGTCTTGCACCTGCTGCAGGATCCGGCGCACCAGGTCCTCGCGCACCGAAGCCACGTGGGTGTCCACCACTTCGGACACGAGACGCTGAAGGTTCGTTTCCAACTCGACTTGTGAAGGCATGTTGGACAGACGACAATAACCTGTAACCCCGATTATAGGAGCTACTCGCCTGCTTTCAAAAGTGCCAGTGGAGGGTCACTCCACGATGATGGTACCCGTCATCTCATCGTGGCCGGGACCGCAGATGATGTTGCATTGCATAGGGAAGGCGCCCCGACGGTCCGCCTTAAAGGTCAGCGTGACCGGCTGGCCGGGAGCCACGGCCTGCTTCAGGTTGAGGTCGGGGACAAGAAAGCCGTGGCGTACGTCGCTCGTCTGCAGTTCGAGCGTCACCGTCTGGCCACGTTTGACGCGCAGCACAGGAGGCTCGAAACGATACTTTTTCAGGTTAACCTTGAGCACCACCGGCTCCCGCCCACAGCCCGCCAGCAGGACTGCGCTCAGCAACAAGACGGCCCCGATCCTGGAGAAAACAAAAGATATTTTGCAGCTCCTTGAACAAAAACGCCCGCTCATACGTCTAATATTCCACCACCCCGGAGTGTGGCGCGGGTGGGAACATTTACAATACATTTATCCTGGCGCAACCAAAATAGTTGCATCCTGAGATTATGCACGTCATCCAATCCAAATTGAACGAGGCCAGCGATGAGCTGGCGCTGGTACGGGCCGCCAAGCAGGGTGACGTATCCGCCTTCGAGCAACTGGTTAAGCGTTACGACCGGAACATCTTCCGCATCGCGAACCATATCACGCAGAACCGCGAAGATGCCGAAGACGTAGTGCAAGAGGCTTTTTTGAAGGCGTTTCAGAACCTGGAGCAGTTTCAAGGCAACTCCAAGTTCTACACCTGGCTGGTGCGGATCGCGGTGAACGAGTCGCTGATGAAGCTGCGGCGGCGCCGTTCCGACCGCACCGTTTCCCTCGACCAGGAGGTGGAAACGGAAGAAGACACCATGCCGCGCGAGGTCGCCGACTGGGCTCCGAATCCGGAGCAGCTTTACCGGCAGGGCGAGTTGAACGAAATACTGACCAAGACGATCAACGGCCTCCCCCCCAGCTTCCGCACCGTTTTCGTGCTGCGCGACATCGAGGGCCTGTCCACCGAAGAGACCGCGGAGGCGCTGGACCTGAGCGTTCCGGCAGTAAAATCCAGGCTGCTGCGTGCCCGTTTACAGTTGCGAGAAAGATTGAACAAGTACTTCAGGAAGCCGAGACCCGGGGACGGCCGACTCAAGGCCGGAGATTAACAACGTGACCTGCGCGGACTTTCTTAAAGAACTGACCGACTACCTCGACGAAACCATCGATGCCGTCACCCGCGCGGAACTGGAAGATCACCTCATCTGGTGTCACAACTGCTACGTCATCTGCAACACTACAAAAAAGACCATAGAGATCTACCGGGGCTCCCAGCTTTACGAGCTGCCCCCGAGCCTCCGCAGCCGCCTGGAAAGTGCCATCATGAGCAAGTGCAAGTCCAGCAGTAAGAAGAGCAAAACCTAGTTTCCGATCCAAACGGCCACCGTTTCCCCATCGAATTCTCACCCCTCGCTCCTCCCATCTGTCGAACTCACTGGAATTAAAACGGTTCTTGGTATTGAATAGGAGCGACCAAGGGAACGAACCTTTTCCGGAGTTCCTGAATCTAAGTTAAGTGAAGCAACGCGTCAGTTAAGCTTGATTGTGGGTGCGCCCACGGGGGACGTGGTAGATGCTTGCAAGTTTGGTAGATGCCTTATTCGGTTGCGCACACAAAAGATACAGTTTCCCGATCACGGCGAGACGCGGCCAGCGTTCGCCCGCCGCTTCGGTTACTGGGACCTACGTAGTCTGCCTGGATTGCGGCCGGGAGTTCCCTTACGACTGGAGTGAGATGAAGGTGGTCTCTGCTAGCCGCGGCACGCGTTCCGGCGCCATCGCCAAGGCAATTGAGTCCTACGTCGGCAAGTGACGTACGCCCCCGGGCGTCCCGGTCTACACCACTCCTCAGGCCACTCCGACTGAGCGCGATCAATTTCAAAAACGAAGAAGGCCGGCGGGTCTTGCCGGCCTTCTCTTGTGTGAAGTGGGCCCTTAATCCCGCCGCTTCAGCGTGGGACGGTCATCATCCTCCGCCTTGCTGTCCTTGGAATCGTCCTTGTCTTTGTCCTTGCGGGTTTCCGTCGTGCGGCGCAGGGTAGGACGGTCTTCTTTGGCGTCGTCAAGCTTCCGGCGGTTGGCGATCATCGCCAGCCGGCTCTTTACATCGTCAAACTCCGAGGTGCTGATCAGATATTCCTGCCGTGCCGGCAGAATGCTATTGATCTCCTCCTGCGTCTTGGCTATTCGTTCAGGCGTCTGGGGGTGGCTGGAGAATGCCTTAGCGAGACTGCCCGGCTTCTTCTTTTCCTTGGCCTGGATCTTTTCGAAGAAGGTGATGAAGGCCTGCGGGTCGTAACCGGTCTTGTACATATACTGCAGGCCGAGAAAATCGGCCTCGGCTTCGAATCCGCGGGAGAAGGTCAAGAACGTCAGCGGCAATCCCAGTCCCGCCGCCGAGCGAATCGCATAACCCAGGCCGCCACCCACGAAGATCAGCGGGATGGAGGCGATGTTGGCTAGCTGGCCGCGGGTCATTTGGCGAGTGGCATGTCGGGCCGCCACGTGCGCGATCTCATGCGACATCACGCCGGCCAGCTCCGCCTCCTCGTCCGCCGCCAGAATCAACCCGGAGTTGACGTAGAAGAACCCGCCGGGCAGGGCGAAGGCGTTGATCTCGTCGGAATCAATGACCTTGATGGTGAAAGGCACGCGCGCGTCCGAGTTGCGCACCAGGTTCTGCCCAATGCGGTTGACGTACTCAGTCACTACCGGATCCTGCACCAGGCGAACGCCCTGCTCGATCATCATGGCGTATTCCTTGCCAATGCGGATCTCTTTTTCCAGCGAGTACCAGTTGCCCAGCCCGCCCCCCTTACCGATGTCGCGGTTACCGATGGCCTCCACGTCGTCCTTGCTGCCCGGCTTGACTTCTTTCGCGGGCTTAGGCGGTTCTTTGGCGATGGACGACGGCGTGACCGCTGATGGCTGTTCGGCCGTGGTGGCGGAGTTGTCACTCGCGGAACTCTGGCTGTCTTGGCCAACAGCCATGGTGCTCACGGCCAGCAGCAGCGCGGCCAGCAGCAGAATCGCGCGGTCCTTCATGGAATTACTCCCTTGCCTAGTGCGCTTGAATGATGATCTGAACCCATTATAGGGCCAGAAGGCACAGCCTGCCTGAGGATTGGATTCTTGGCCTGAATACTTGGACGCAGAGCCGCACCTTAGGGTTACCCATCAGTTCCGTTCAGCCCTCGCATCCGTGCCATACCCCTGGCTTGG
>DASYTX010000117.1:0-3694 GCA_036001865.1 Terriglobales bacterium | reverse complement strand
GGTCGCCGGGCAGGTCGTTGGCCTCGAAGCGGAACGAGCCATAGCCGCCGATGGTCAATCGTTCGTTTTTCCACCAGGGCTGGCGCTCCTCCGGCTGAGGCTGCGCCGCGAGGGTGGACTGCTCAGTCTTGGTCACGGCAGGTTCCTGCGGCAACTCGCCGGCTTCGCTCCCTGGCTGAGGCTTCGATTTGAGTTCCACCCTTTCGCGCAACTCGGCTTGTTCTGCCCGCAGGCGCCGAAGTTCGGCGTCCTGTTGTTCGAGACGCTGTTGTAGTGACTCTATGAGTTGGCGAAGCTCCGACGTGTCGTCGGCAGCCACTGCAGGTGCCGGGACCACGGCCAGAAGCACAATCAGGGTGAACGCACTCCGCATCATGAGCTCCTTTCGATTAGACAGGAGTTGTCTATTTGAGAAGGCTGGCTGGAAGCGCCATGCGGGGTCTGGTAGGATTTGCCGTTGAGGATGTTGCGGTGTCCTCCGACTCCGCGATGTCATTCGGGGGGCCTGCCTATTGCCGTAGGCAGGCCTCCACTCGTCAGGTCTTCTGGTACCAGCCTCCTCCGTTTCGGGCTGCGCCGTTCTCCTTGCGCCAGCGGCTGACGAAATACAGCACCACGCCGCTCAGCAGCAGCAAAAGCCAACCCAGTGCCAGTCCATCCACGACCAAGACTCCGGTCGGTCCAAAGATGCGTCCGGAATGTAGGTCGGTGATGACGATGTCGGCGCGCACGCCTTCAGGTCCGTCCTGCGGCCGGTAACTGTCCGGCAGCCAAAAGCGGCTGACCAGGCGTTCGTCCAGGTGGAATCGTTCCCGGTGCTGCACGAGGAGACCGGTTGCAAGGATGATGAGCATGTTAAGCGTTAGCAGAAGGCCGGCGAAGGCGTGCAGCTTGCGAATCCACAGACGCCTCAAGGGCGCCGGGCGTATAGCCACGGGCGTGGAAGCGGCGCCACCGGCAGGACCCCGACTGCGGGGGCGGACGGTGGATTTGGCGGGCGCGCTTGAAATGAAACTCGGTTGCATCTAGAGGGCGATATTCTCCTGCCTTCGGGCTGACAAGTCAATACAAGGTCACAAGATTCTGTTGCACATCCCTTGCAACTAGCTGCAACAGTTGCGGAAGCGCCTGCGCATCAGGTGCGGCAGTTGCTGCAATAGCCGCCCATCTCCACTCGGGTGACCGCGATGTGAAAGCTGCACTCGCGCTCGACCTGTCCCTTGAGACGTTCGAAAAGCTGGCTCTCCAGCTCCAGGATCTTGCCGCACCGCAGGCAAGCGATGTGCAGGTGGTCGCGTTGCGGGCGCCGCTCGTAATAATGGCCGTCGCCGCGGATGTGCAGCAGATCGAGCTCGTCTACCAGGCCGTGGCGCTTGAGCAGCCCCAGAGTGCGGTAGACGGTCACGCGGTTGACCCTGGCGTCGAGCTTGCGGGCGCGGCGCAGGATCTGGGCGGCGTCCAGGTGCTGCCGGGCGGTCTCCATGACCGACAGGATCGTGCGCCGCTGGCGGGTCATGCGGATGCCGCGGGCCAGCAGTTCGGCCTGTAGGCGGCCAGGGGCCTCGCTCTGGGGCATGGGCATAGGGCCTCCTGCAACGACGTTGCAAGAAGCCTACTTGCCGCCACTGCATGCCGTCAAGGATAGCCGGCCGTCCCGCCTCTCCTGCGCGCTGGCGTGGCAACCGATTGCTTCGCCGACTGCCATTCTGCTAATGTCGCCAGTTTTGGACTTCAGAAAAGCCGCACAGTAGCGTGGGCGCAAGAGGAGGCAGCGATGGCGCGTTTCTGTACGTATTGTGGAGCGCAAATGGAGGACTCTGCCGCGGTGTGCCCCGCCTGTGGCAGGGCAGTTCCAGCAGCAGCACAACCGACGACTGCCTCTGCTGGCGCGCTTGCGGACAATGTGGCAGGTGCGTTGGCCTACCTGTTGCTTCCCGCCATCATTTTTCTGCTGCTGGAACCCTACAGCCGAAAGCGATTCGTACGTTTCCACTCGCTGCAAGCCATTGTGTTTTTCATCGCCACCGTTGTGGTCAACTATGTCGCCGGGCTTCTGCCGGTGATCAGCCTGTTCCTGCTTCCGCTGCTTGGGCTGGCGGAACTCATCTTGTGGATTGTCCTCATGGTGCAGGCCTTCCAGAACAAATGGTTCAAGCTGCCCGTTCTGGGCGACCTCGCCGAGCGCCAGGCAGGGCCATAGGCTGAGACGAGACCGCGCACAAAGGCTTGTGCAGTCGCTCCGGGCCCGCGATGCTCCTGTGCTTGACATAAGTGGGGCCGGGTGTCATTTGTATCTACTTTGCTTTTGTCGGTGAGCGACACCGTTCAGGCGGCAGGAAGGGGCTTGGGTTGCGGGTCCGGGTATTCTTTCACGACAAGTGTTTCGATGGCGCGGCATCGGCGGCGCTGTTTTCGCGCTTCTACCGCGAGCGCATCCGTGAGGATGTGGAGTTCGTCTATAGCGGGCTGGCGCACCGCGCGGGCAAGCTGTTCGATGAGTCCAAGTTCGACGGCGACGAAAACGCCATCGTCGATTTTAAGTACTCCACCTCGCCCAAGATCACCTGGTGGTTCGACCATCATCAGAGTGCCTTCCTGACGTCCGAAGACGCCGCGCACTTCGAGCAGCATCCCAGCAACACCAAGTTTTACGATCCCGATTTCAAGTCCTGTACCAAGTTCATCGCCACTATCGCCGAGCAGCGCTTCGGCTTTGATCCACGACCGGTGGCGGAACTGGTGGAGTGGGCCGACATCGTGGACGGCGCCCAGTTCCCCAACCCGCAGAGCGCGGTCGAGTTGCGCGCCCCGGCGCTGAAGCTGACCATGGTGATCGAGGCCACGCCGAACCCGATGTTCCTCCGGCAGCTAATCCCGATGCTTGCCTACCGGCCCCTGGCAGAGATCGTAGAGGAGCCCTTCGTGGCGGAGCTGCTGCCAGCATTGCTGGAGCGCCATCAGCGTTCCATCGAGCTGCTGCGCGGACGCGCCGAGTGCAAGGACGGCACGGTGTACTTCGACGTTACCGACCAGGAAATGGAAGGCTACAACAAGTTCGTGCCCTACTACCTGCACCCCGACTGCATCTACAGCGTGGGGCTAAGCAAGAGTAGCTTCCGCGCCAAGGTGTCGGTTGGATCCAACCCTTGGGCGCAGGCGGACAAGCTGGTAAACCTGGCGGAAATCTGCGAGCGCTACGGCGGCGGCGGACATGCGCGCGTCGGCGCCATCTCCTTTGAACCCACACAGCTTGAGCGGGCGCGCAAGGTGGCGCTGGAGATCGTCGAGGAACTGCGCGCGAGCGTGAAGGAACCCTGAACTGCGCGTCCGCGCACGGAGTCGGCAGCACGGCAAACTTCAATCAATTTTTCCAGTACCTCAACCACCTTCTCGTTATTCATAGCGGCTCCTGTTTGAATGAGATTGTCGATGTGAGATGGCGGCAGCGAACCGGAGGTTGACCGCGAACCAGAGCGGTCGCTCGAGCGCCGCCGGCAGCTTACGAAAGCAGGGCCCGGCCGTCGAACAGCGAAGCATGCTGCCGCGCGGCAGAGACGCTGCTGACCCAAACCCCAGCATCCGCACTAAGGTAAGAAAACGATGCGTGCACTCCTACCCGTCAGACGTGGCGAAGCTGCCGCTGTCGTGCTCTCCTTCGCCTACTTTTTCTGCCTGCTGTGCAGCTTCTACATGG
>DASYTX010000116.1:0-26420 GCA_036001865.1 Terriglobales bacterium | reverse complement strand
ACGCGCGGGGAGATGAAGGTCACCTTGGTCCGCAGGGGCGGCTTGCCATCGTCGCCCAAAATCTCGACCGGCGTGCCAACCCGCACCGCTGCGGACTTTTCGGCAGGTATGGAGATATAGGCTTCGAGCTCACCGCCCTCGTCGAGCGTCGTCAGGATGGTATCGGTCTTGACGCGGTCGCCCACCCGCACCGGGATGTCTCCGATCGTGCCTGCCGCGGGCGCCTTGACGGTGTAGTAGCGGAGCTGCACTTCTTGCTCCTGCACCGACGCTGCCAGGGCTTCGACCTCGGCCTTGGAAGCGTCGTAGGCGCTCTGCGCCTGATCCAGTTCCTGCTTGCTAATGACCCCTGCGGCGAACAACCGCTTCTTGCGCTCGAGCTCAGCGCGGTTGTATTCCAATGCCGCCAAGCGGGCGCGACGGCTGGCCTCCTGCGAGGTCAATGCGGCCTGTTGTTTGCGGGGGTCGATCTCCAGCAACGGCGCGCCACTCTCCACCCGCTGGCCGGAATGCACGAAAATCCGCCGGACCTGCCCCTCGACCTCCGGCTGCAGCGCGGCGGCACGACGGGATTTCAACGTAGCGATGTACTCGGTGAACTCGGGAACTTGCTCCAATTGAGCAGTTTGCACCTTGACGGCAAGCGCTTGCGGCTGATCACCGCTGCCACCTTGCACACTGCGGCTACATCCCGTGCTCAACGCGGCTACGGTCAGGAGGGCGGATGCCAAAACTCGTGGTAACGGGCTCGACATTCAGGTCCTATGTGCGGAGGGCCCGGCTGAAGTCGTCGCCAGAGCCCCTCGGTGTTCACATGAAACAGATGGAGCTGAGTCACATAAGGATTCGGTTTCCCAGCATGGATTGTAAAGCCCGGCCGTGCCGTTCGTCCCCTTCAGGGCTCCGAACCAGGGGCGAATCGGTATGCGGAGGTGATCCCCGCCGCGAGTGGCCTTGTCCTTGAACAGGTGCAAAAAGGGTCATCCTTTCTTCCTGCGGCCTTGCTGTCAAAACGTGGTACCTATTGACCAAATTGACAGAGACACCGAGACGAGCGGGCGGGTCGCGGGCCATGCTGGGGTCGCCGGTCGTGCAGACCGTGGGCGTCATCCTCTTGTACTCCTATCCCGCACTGTTGCTGATCGCACGCGGCACCATCCTCGACCCGGACATCTGGTGGCATCTGCGCACCGGCCAGTGGGTGCTCCAGCACCACACCGTTCCCACTACCGACCCCTTTTCGCAGTACGGCATGGGCCGCCCGTGGCTAGCCTACAGTTGGCTGTTCGAGGTCTTGATCGCGCTCCTGTTCGCAAAGTTTAACCTGCTGGGAATCTTCATTTACGACGCCGCCATGCGGGTGGCAGTTGCGGTCGCACTTCACCGCCTGATGCGACGCCTAGTGCCCAGCCCGCGATGGACGCTAGGCCTGACCGCGCTTGGCGTCATGGCGATGATGGACAAGTTCGGGCCCCGCCCGGGCATGTTCACCATTCTGTTTTTCATCCTTCAGTACGAAGTTCTCAGCGCCGCTCGCCGCACGGGCAACTACCGCCTGCTTTTTTGGTTGCCGCCCATCTACGTCTTGTGGGTCAACCTGCACGTGCAGTTCATCTACGGGCTCTTTGTGCTGAGCTTGGAGGCGTTAGCTTCCCTCCTTGCCCGTCGCCTACCACGGCTCAGCGGGAGCGAAGGCGAGGCGGAAATTTCCCTCAGCCGCATTCTGCAGGTGACCGCCGCTTGCCTTGCTGCCACCCTGGTGAACCCGTACACCCTGCGCATTTATGGAGTGGTCTACGACTACATCAGCCAGACCGGGGCGTTCGTGCTGGTCTCGGAGCTGCGCGCCCCAACCTTCCGCTCTCCCTACGACTGGTCCCTGGTGGCGGCAATCGTCATGGCGTTCTTCGTGCTGGGAGCACACCTTCGCCGCTTCCGGCTGACGGATGTCCTGCTGCTGAACGTGGCCACCATCCTGGGGCTGCGCGCGGTACGCGACGCCTGGTTCACCGCCGTGGTTGCGCTCGGCGTGATCGCTTCGGGAACGGCCGCAACTGCCGAGCCCACATCCCGCAGGCCCCGCTGGCAGCCGGCGGTCGTGGGCGCTGGGGTGCTGGTGGCGCTGTTTACCATGGCCGCGGCCTTCGGCATTTCTAACCCCAAGCTGGAAAGAACGCTGGCTGAGGATTTCCCCGGCGGGCAGTTCCCGGCGGGCGCTGTCCAGTACATCGAAGAGCAGCAGCTCACCGGCCCGCTGTACAACGATTTTGACTGGGGCGGATACCTGATCTGGAAGCTGCCGCGGCTGCGGGTTTATATCGATGGCCGCACCAACCTGTACGGCGATGAGCGCCTGCAACGACACGTCTCCGTGCTTCGTGGCTCACCGAACTGGTCGTCGGACGAGGACCTGGCCGCTGCCAAGCTGGTGATTGGAAACGTCAAATTCCCGCTCACTTCCCTGCTGCGCATGGATCCGCGCTTCCGCGTAGCGTACGAAGACAAAAGAGCAGTGGTGTTCCAGTCGAATCGCTAGCGGGATTCAGGCGCTCGCCTTTCCGGACAACAGCCTCTCCTCGACCGAATTTTAACCAGCAAGTCGCCTGAGCTGAGGCCGCTATAAGCCCGCCGCTATGCGCGAGCGCGGGTCTAGAAAGTCGCGCAGGGCGTCCCCTATGAAATTGAACGAGAGCACCGCCGCCATCACGGCCGCCGCGGGGAACAGCACCAGGTGCGGCGAATCGAACAGGTGAGAGCGGCCGTCGTTGAGCATTGATCCCCAGCTCGGCGTGGGCGGCGGCACGCCCAGCCCGAGGAAGCTCAGGGTGGCTTCGGCCAGCACCGCTCCGGCCATGCCGATGGCCGCCTGCACGATGACCGGCTGGATCATGTTGGGCAGGATGTGTCGGGTGATGATGCGCCAGTCGCTGGCGCCCAGGGCGCGCGCTGCTTCCACGAATTCGCGTTCTTTCGTGGCCAGCACCTGCCCGCGCACCAGGCGTGCATAACCCACCCATCCGCCAATCACCAAAGCAAAAATGAGGTTCGTAATCCCCGGACCGAGAAAAGCCACGAACGCGATGGCCAGCAGAATGCCGGGGAAGGAAAGAAACGCGTTCATCACCACCACATTGAAGAAGCGATCGATGCGCCCGCCGTAGTAGCCCGCAATCGATCCCATAATCAGCCCAATAAGCAGCGAACCCGCCACCACGCTCACGCCTACCAGCATGGAGATGCGCGCGCCGTAGATGATGCGGGAGAGGATGTCGCGGCCCAGCTCGTCGGTGCCGAACCAGTGCGCGGCCGAAAGGCCACTCAGGCGCGCAGGCAGGTTGATCTGCGCAGGATCGTAGGGCGCAAGCAAGGGCGCGAGCAGGGCAAAGGCCGTGAAGACGCACACCATCACCACGCCCGCCGTCGCCAGCGGGTTGTGGCGGGCCGTTCGTTGAAGGCTAAGTGCAGCTGTGGCCATTTTTTTCGCTAGGAGTCTCTGTCGCTAGTCATAGTTGTTCACTTCAGCCGACGACCGAGGACCGAAGGCCGACGACTTTCACTGCCTTATCCTCGGGTTCGCCACCGAATACAAGAAATCCGTCAAGAAATTCGCCGCCACGTAAGTCAATCCGATCGCCAGGATGCAGCCCTGGACAAGGTAGTAATCGCGATTGGCAATGGCCTGCACCGTCAGCCGGCCAATTCCCGGCCAGGAAAAAATCGTCTCGGTCACAATCGCGCCGGCCAGCAGCGCGCCGAACTGCAGGCCGACAACGGTCAGCACAGGAATCAGTGCATTGCGCAGGGCGTGCTTGTACACGACGGTGCCCTCGGGCAAGCCCTTGGCACGGGCGGTGCGGATGTAGTCCTGGCCGAGTTCCTCGAGCATCGCGGTGCGCACCATGCGCGTGAGAATCGCGGCCAGCGCGGCACCCAGGGTGATGGCCGGCAGCACCAGATGCGCCCAGGTCTCCGCACCGGAGACGGGCAACAACCCGAGCTGGATGGCGAAAAACAATATCAAGATCGGCCCCAGGGCGAAGTTAGGGAACGACAGGCCCAGCAGGCTGACGAAGCTGAGCAGGCGGTCGCTCCAGCGGTTGCGATTGCGGGCCGAGTACACGCCCGCCGGGAGGGACAGCGCCAGCGCCACCAACAACGCTGCCAGCGTCAAGCGCAGCGTAAAGGGGTAGCGTTCGGCGATGATGCCGGCCACATTGCGCTGGAACCTGAGCGACTGGCCCAGGTCGCCGCGCACCACGCCCTTCCAGTAATTCACATACTGCTGGGCAATGGGAACGTCGAGCCCGTAAGCCTTGCGCGCGGCATCGATGTCGGCAGCGGCTGCGCCTTCGCCCAGCATTTGCTGGATGGGATCGCCGGGGACCAGGTGAATCAGCAGGAAGACCACTGAAACCACGAGCCAGACCACGGGCAGCGTGTACAACAGGCGAGTTGTGACATAGCGGAACAAGGATGTCGTTGGCCTTCGGCTTTCGGTCGTCGGCTACTTTAACTGAAAACCAGCGACTGGCAACTGACGACTGACTTGATTGGCGACTAAGCTAATCCGCGGCGGGAGCGGGCGGAGCTGCCTGCGCAGGTTCGATCTTTACGCTGGCGATGCGATGGCCGTCCATCTTGAGCACGGTGAAACGGTGCCCATTCCATTCAAAGGACTCGCCCCCTTTGGGGATCCTCTGCAAGCGGGAGAGCACGAACCCGCCGAGCGTCTCGAACCCCTGATCGCGTGGCAGCGACAGGTTGTATTGCGCCTCCAGGTCGCGGATGTTCTCCGCCCCATCCATCACCGCCGCCCGGTCGTGCTCGACCGCAAGCGGGGTCTCCTTGGCGAGGTCGAACTCGTCTTCCAGTTCGCCGACAATCTGCTTCAGCACGTCCTCCGCGGTAACCACGCCGACGGTGGAGCCGAACTCGTCCACCACGACGGCCAAATGACGGCGCCGGTTCTTGAATTCGGCCAGCAGGTCGGCCACAGGCTTGGTCTCGGGCACCACCAGCACATCGCGCATGATGTTGCGCAGCCTGGTCGTGCCCGGGCGCAGCGGGAACCCAATATGCGCCATGCGCACGTATAGGAGGCGCATGAGGTCCTTGGCATAGAGGACCCCCAGGATATGCTCTGATCCCTGCTTGGGGTCGTAGATGGGAATGCGAGAGAGTTTGGCCTCGACCACCCGCCCTACCGCTTCCTCCACCGACATGTCGGCGGGAAGCGAGAAGATGTCGGGGCGCGGCGTCATGATCTCGCGCACTGTAACGTTGCCCAGCTCAAGGGCGCGATGGATGATGTCTTCCTGGATCGCCGGCAGCAGGCCGATGTGGCGGCTGGCAGTGACGATCAGCTTCAGCTCGTCGGGGGAATGCACGCTGCCCTCCCGCAGCGGCCGCGATCCGAACAGCTTCAAAATGACCCGTGAGCTGTTGTTCATGATGTAGAGGAAGGGCCGGAACAGCGTCATGAAGAAGTCCATGGGCGCAGCCACCGCCAGGGCCATGCGCTCCGCCCGCTGCAGGGCCAGGGACTTGGGCACCACCTCGCCCAGGATCACGTGCAGGTAGGTGATGATAGTGAAGGCGATGGCGATGGCGATTCCGTGGGCATAAACCTGGGCAAAGGGGACTTGCCCGAACAGCGGCTGGATGATGTACGCCAGGGTGGGTTCGCCAACCCAGCCCAGAGCCAGGCTGGAGATGGTGATGCCGAATTGCACCGCGTTCAGGACTTGGTCGAGGTTCTGGTGGAGCTTCTGGACGGTGCGGGCACCGATGCGGCGATCCAGGATCAACTGCTGGATACGGGTCTCACGGACACTGACCAGCGCAAATTCCGCCGCTACGAAGAACGCATTGGCTGCCACCAGCAGGAGGACGGCGGTCAGCCGCAGCAGCACCACAGTGACCATTAACCGTGAATTCTAGCACCGGCGAACAGTGGTCGGTTGCCGACCGGCGTCAAGCGCACAAGCATCCGATTTTCAACAAGTTGAGAGACTGCTTGCGTTCGGATATGAGCCGGCCCCGGTGCTCACGTCAGTGGCCCGCTTGAGTTTCTGCGATCTACAACGCTGAGGCGCGCGACCACGGTTTTCGCTGGGACAAGCTGCTTACGTTTGCTGCCGTTCGTTGTCTAATTTGGGAGGCAGTGATCCCGGGCCGGCCGTCAGCAGCAACTCACAGTAAATTCGCATTTCTCCGGAACCAACCGGCAAGGCGGCTCGTAATAGGCTCAGGGCCAGCAATCACCCGCTGACTGCTGTGTCGGAGGCGTCAGGTGGCGAACGGAAACGGTAAGAAGAAACGGAAGCGCTTTTTTTACATCCTAGGCTCGGTCCTGGCGGTGATCGTGATCGCCGTGGTGGTCATGGCGGCCACCCGCGGCGGCACCAAGATTGACCCCTCCAAGCTGGGCAAGGTGGAGCGCGGCGATCTGGCCAAGAGCGTCGTGGCCACCGGCAAGATCGAGCCGATCACAAAAGTGGAAATCAAGTCCAAGGCCAGCGGCATCGTCAAGAAGCTTTACGTGGATTCCGGTCACACGGTCAAGGCCGGCCAGGTTTTGGTTGAACTGGACAAGGAAGAGATCCAGGCGCGGGTGCGTCAAGCGCGAGCTTCGCTGGAGGCGGCCCGGGCCAACGAGCGCGCCGCCGAGGCCGACTATGAGCGCGCCAAGGTCGACGCCCAGGGTCCCGACGTGCCCCTGCTGCTGCGGGCCTATGAGCGTGCCCAGCAGATGGCCAAGGAAGGCGTGGTCTCAGCAGCCGCTCTCGATGATGCCCAGAAGAATTACGAGATGGCGGTGAACAAGCGCGACGTGGCCCGTGCCCAGCTCATCGTGAACAAGGCCAAGCTGGCGCAGGCCCGCGCCCAGATGCAGCAAGCTCGCGCCACCCTCGAGCAATTGGAGGAGGAGCATCGCAACACCACCATCGCGGCGCCTATTGATGGCGTGGTGCTCTCCCGCGATGTGGAGATGGGCGACGCGGTCAGCTCCATCCTGGTGCTGGGCTCCTCCGCTACCCTCGTCATGACCATCGGTGACACTCACGAGGTCTACGTCAAGGGCAAAGTGGATGAGAGCGACATCGGCAAGGTCTTCCTCAACCAGCCGGCGCGTATCAAGGTGGAATCCTTCAAGGACAAGACTTTTACCGGTAAGGTCACCAAGATCTCGCCCATGGGGGTGGAAAAGGACAATGTCACCACCTTCGAGGTGCGGGCGTCCATCAACAACCCCGGCGGCGAGCTGAAGGCCGCCATGACCGCCAATGCCGAGATCATCCTGGAAGAACACAAGAACGTCTTGATGATCCCGGAAGGCGCCATCATCTACGACAAAGACAAGAAGGCGTCCGTCGAGGTCCCCGACCCGCGCGGCAAAGAGGGTAAGCGCAAGGTCGAGGTGAAGGTCGGCATCTCCAATGGCGCTAAGACCGAGCTGCTGGCCGGCCTCAAGGAAGGCGAACAGGTCGTCCTGCAGTAGGCGAAGGCCCACCACGCTCTGCTCCCCTGGCGGTGTGGTGGGCTTTCTTGCCTTTGTCGTGCTGGGCTTTTCCGCGGTTGTCGTCCTGAGCGCAGCGAAGGACCCCTACCCTAGGACCGGCTTTTCAGGGTCGGCTAATCTTCGGCGGTCGGCGATGTCCGGTTTTTTCTTTGCTCGGAAAGTACAGAACATCACTTGACGCGTCTATCGAAGTATCTGAACGGAGGCGAGCATGAGACACACCAAGACACTGGTTGCGGTCCTGATCGGGTTCGCTCTGACCGCAGGCGCGGTCCGGGCGCGGGCCGCGGTCGAGGGATCCTTCGAGCGCAGCCTCAAGGTCACGGGCGCCACGGACATCGACGTGAAGACGGGCTCGGGCGACATCAGCGTGCGCCAGGGCGAGCCGGGAACGGTGCGTATTGCAGGCAGAATCAAGGCGCGCAGCGGCTGGCTCGCCGATACCGGCATGAGTCCCGAGGAGAGGGTGCGCAATCTGGAGCAGAATCCGCCCATCTCCCAAACCGGCAACAGCATCCGCATCGGGCATATCGATGATCCTGAACTCAAGCGCAATGTATCGATCAGCTACGAGATCACAGTGCCGGCGGAAACCCGGCTGCGCTCCGAAAGCGGTTCGGGCAACCAGAGCATAGACGGAGTCAAAGGGCCGGTGCGGGCCGGCACCGGTTCAGGCAACGTGACCATAAGCTCCGTTTCTGATGAGGTGCGCGCCGAGACCGGCTCCGGCGACCTGAGCCTCCGCGCGCTGGGCAGCGGCGTATACGCCAACACCGGCAGCGGCAATATCCGCGCGACTAGCGTTAGCGGCCGCTTCGTCGGTCAGACCGGGAGTGGAGACGTGCGCATCGAGCAGAGCAGGTTACGGCACGTGGACATTCAGACCGGCTCCGGTAACATCTTCGCGGAAGGAGTCGGTGGAACTCTGATCGTCAGCACCGGCAGCGGTGACATCACGGTCGAGGGCAAGCAGGCCGGCGAATGGAAACTGGAAGCCGGCTCGGGGACCATTCATGTGCGCTTGCCCTCCGATGCTGCATTCGATCTGCGCGCTCACACCGGTTCCGGCCGCATCAACACCGCACATCCGCTCACCGTAGTCGGCGCCATGAGTCGCCATGACATGCGCGGCAAGGTGCGGGGTGGGGGCGCGCTGATCGACGTCAGCACCGGCTCCGGAGATATCGAGCTGCAATGATGAGCTCCGCTCCTCTCAGATGGATCGGTGCCGTGAGCTCATCACCGTGGCCGTCATCGACTCCGGCATTCGCCCCGGCTTCCCTCACCTGGAGTCCTGGTTCAACTCCGTAATCGGAGGCGAGGACTTCGTTGGCGTGGGAACTCCGGGCACCTCGTACGGTGCCATCACCGTGGGCGCTGCCAGCATCGCCGCCAACGAGCGCGTGCTGCGCCGGCTGCAATTCCCCTCACTGCCGAGCGGCGCGATGTACCGCCCCTTCTCAGGCACACAAACTGCCTTCTTCAGCTCCCGTGGCCCCGATGCCGATGGCCATTCGGATCCGGACATCGTTGCCAGCGGCTTCGCAAACTTCGGCCAGGGCTTCTTCACGCCCGACGACATCACCTTCGCGAGCGGCACCAGCGTCGCGGCTCCTATGGTCACGGGAATCGCCGCTGTACTGCGGGAACGATTCCCAGCGCTCAGCGCGCGCCAGGTGCGCAACGCCATCATCGCCACCGGCGTTCCCGACCTGCTGCAGGATGACTCCACGGCCCTGGACCGCGGCACTGGTTACGTCGACGCACTGTCCGCTTCTCTGCTTCTCTCCACCGGCACCGTATGCGACACCCTGTATACGCCCCGGTCTGGTGGCAGCGTGAAGTCCAGCTCCCACGATCATGACGATGATGATGATGGCGACGATGACCACGGTTGCAAACGCCAGCACCAGCCGCGGTGTGTTGGCGCAGGCGACGCCAAGCCGGTCAGGAAACTCAATGTTCACAGCGGGTTCGTGCGACAGCAGGCGTCGAACTTGAAACCGGGCGAGCGCTTTGAGGTCCTTTACCGGGTGCTGCCAAACACCAGCCGCGTCATCGTGACCGTCTCGGACTTCAACCCGGGGCTGCCGTCAGGGCAGCAAAACCCGCTCTTCGGCGACGACGTCTTCCTGCGAGTGCATAGCGCCAAGACCTCGGCCATCGGCGATGGAGACTACCTGGTAACAGCGTTCACTACGGGAAGCAAGTATGAGATCAACAATCCCGAGCAGGGCCTTATGCGCGTGACCTTGAGTGGCACCTGGACCAACGCGGGTGCGGTGTCCGCCCGGGTGAGCATCGTTTCCGACAAGGATCCGCTCCCCTCGTTTACTGCTCAGGGCAAGGTCAGCCAGGGCCAGACCCTGGCCTTCCCCGTGAACGTTCCGGCGGGGGTAGGAGAGGCAGAATTCCGCCTGAGCTTCCACGACGACTGGGCAAGTTATCCCACCAACGATATCGACATGCTCCTGGTCAAGCCGGACGGGAGTTTGCTCTTGGACGGGGCTACGCTCAACGCACCCGAACGCGTCATCGTGAACAATCCCGCCCCCGGGACATGGTACGTACTGGTGGATGGGTTCGCCGTCTATGGCTCGCCGGAGAGGTTCGAACTGCGGGTAACGCTCGACGGCCAGTTGGTCAAGTAGGACCACGTCACACCTTCCTGAGAAGGGCGCGGAACTGTCCGCGCCCTTTCTTTTTCTCCGTGCGCGGTCGGAACGCATGCTGCCCTAGTCGTGCGCACGACCCTTCGTTTGACCCGTCCCCAAGCGCATGCTATAAAAACGCGTTCTGCGTGACGCCGTTCAGCAAGAACTACAAATCCCGGCGCGGCCAAGCCTGAGAACCCTTTCTCCTAGCGGAAGCGCGTTCAGGATCGGCGGTGCGCCCGGCTGCCCGGGACGCCGTAGATCCCCATTTCACTCCGTTTTCAGATTCCTACTGTGGAGGCCATCATGAGTTTGTGGATCACCGCGGGTCTTTCTCTGCAGGAAATGCCTGCGTACAGCACGGAAGAAGGAGCGTTCTGGCTGTGGCTGGCGCTGGGCATCAGCGCGCTCTCCCTGCTGATGGTGCTTTACTTCACGCGCTACGTCATGGCGGCCGACACCGGCACCCCGGAGATGCAGGTCATCTCCAACGCCATCAAGGAGGGTGCCGAGGCCTTCCTCCGTCGCCAGTACAAGACCATCGCCCTGCTGAGCATCGCGCTGGCCGTGCTCATTTTCCTGGGGTATCGGGCATCGCCACGCAACGCACCGCTGGCGCTCAAGATGGTAGTCGCCTTCCTGATCGGCGCGGCCTGCTCCGGCCTGGCCGGGTTCACAGGCATGTACGTTTCCATCCGCGCCAACATCCGCACTGCCAGCGCCGCCCGCACCAGCATTAACCGCGCCCTGCAGATCGCGCTGCGCGGCGGCGCCGTCACCGGGCTGGTGGTCGTGGCCATGTCGCTGCTCGGGGTGGGGCTGCTGTTCTATTTCTTTGGCGGCTTGAGCGATCCCAGGCACGTGCCCTACCAGATTGTGGGATTCGGGTTCGGCGCCTCGTTCGTGGCCTTGTTCGCGCAGCTCGGCGGCGGAATCTTTACCAAGGCGGCAGACGTAGGCGCCGACCTGGTAGGCAAGGTCGAGGCCGGAATTCCCGAAGACGATCCTCGCAACCCGGCGGTAATCGCCGACCTGGTGGGCGACAACGTGGGCGACTGCGCCGGCCGTGGCGCCGACCTCTTCGAGTCCACCGCCGCCGAAAACGTGGGCGCCATGATCCTGGGGGCGGCGCTGTTGCCGCACTTCGGCATTAAGGGCGTGCTCTTTCCTCTGGTCGCCCGCGCCTTCGGTCTGATTGCCAGCACCATCGGCGTCCTCATCGTAAGCACCGACGAAAAAGAAGACCCCATGCAGGCGCTGAACCGCGGTTACTACGTCACTACCGCGTTGGCTATTGTTGGCTTTGGGGTGGCCGTGCACTACTTGCTGCGCGACAACTGGTGGTTTTTCGGGGCCGGCGTAGTGGGTATCGTTACTGCCTTCCTATTCGTTTACATCACTCAGTACTACACCGAGTACCGCTTCCGGCCGGTGGCCTCGATTGCCAAGGCCTCGGTCACGGGTCCGGCGACCAACATCATCGCTGGACTCTCCGTCGGAATGGAAACCCCGGCGCTGCCGGTGCTGGTCATCGGCGCCGCCCTGCTGCTCTCCTACTGGTTTGGGGTTAAGGCGCTGGCGGACGTCACGGGTATCGCCGCTTATGCTAAGGGCGTTTACGGAACCGCCATCGCCACCATGGGGATGCTGTCTACGGCCGCCTACATTTTGGCCATGGACACCTTCGGGCCCATCACCGATAACGCCGGCGGCATCATCGAAATGTCCAACCAGCCGGAAGAGATCCGGGCCAAGACCGACCGCCTGGACGCTGTCGGCAACACCACCAAGGCGCTCACCAAAGGCTACGCCATTGGCAGTGCGGCCTTGGCCGCGTTCCTGCTGTTCACGGCTTACCTGGATGAGGTGCGGGAGCTCGTGCGCAGCAAACTCGGAGCAGGCGCACACTTTAGCTTCGACAACGTCAACCTGGCCAGCGTGCCGGTGTTCGTGGGGGCGCTGCTGGGGGGGATGCTGGTCTTCCTGTTCTCGGCGCTGGCCATCCGGGCGGTGGGCAAGGCTGCGCAATACATTATTGAGGAGGTCCGGCGACAGTTCCGCGAGAACCCCGGCATCATGCAGGGCACGTCCAAGCCCGACTACGGCACTTGCGTGGATATCGTCACCAGCGCCGCCCTCAAGCAGATGGTGCTGCCCGGCCTCCTGGCTGTGGGCATGCCCATCGCCGTAGGCATGACTTTCCGCTATTTGACCGGCTTTCACGTCGAAGGGAGCGTCCCCATGATTAACGGCCACCCCGTGAACCTGATCGGCGCCGAGTCGGTGGCGGCGCTGCTCATGGTGGGCACCATCACCGGCATCCTGCTGGCCACCATGATGAACAACGGCGGCGGCGCCTGGGACAACGCCAAGAAGTTCATCGAGACCGGACAGTATGGCGGCAAGCGCTCGGAAGCCCATAAAGCGGCGGTGGTCGGTGATACCGTCGGCGATCCGTTCAAGGACACCGCCGGGCCGTCGCTACACGTGCTCATCAAACTGCTGAGCACCATCACCCTGGTCATGGCGCCATTGTTTGTGTAGGTTTAAATGCAGACTCGAGTCCGGTTAGGAGGGACATTCACTATCATGTGCCCGACTGGTGCTTCCTCTTGGCAATGGACTCAAACAGTGCTTCGAGTTCGGCCGGCGAGGACGGGCTCTCACTCGTTTGTACTCCGCGGGAAGCCGCAAACGCCCGTAATGCGCCGGCGAGCGAACGGAAGTCATTCGACCCTTCTTCGATCTTGATCCACACTGGCTTCTGCGTGCTCAATCCCAATGTCTTCCCCTCAGCATCCCACGCCAAGTATTCGTGGTTCTCGATGTCAATGGCCTCAACGTACTTCTGCATCTCATATATAGAAGAAAACTTCATCACCTCACCGGAATCCTTCATGAGAACAAAGATTGGGAATCTCATCGCTGTCACCTCGGACACTCCGGGCACAAACCAAATCCGGAAATCCACTGAAATGGCACGGCACCCGGCTAGCGCACCGCCGCCTTTTCTGTGGACTTCGCCAGCGCCGCTAGAAAGCGCTGGTTCTGCTCCGGAGTGCCGATGGTCACCCGGATTCCGGTGGGAATTCCCCACGCGGTCAATGGGCGCACGATTACGCCTTCCGCCTGGATGCGCTTGCTGAGCGCGCCGGCGTCTTCGCCCGCGTCGAAGAAGAGGAAGTTGGCGAAGGTGGGCACCGGGTCATAGCCAAGCTCACGGAGCTTGGTGGTCAGATACTCGCAGCCGGCGCGGTTGTTCTCGATGGTCTTGCGGATATGGGCTTCGTCCTCCAGCGCGGCCAGCGCAGCGGCCTCCGCCACCGCCGTCACAGAGAACGTGGTGCGCACGCGGTTGAAGTGCCGCAGCAGCTCGGCCGGACCGAGACCGTAACCGATGCGCAGGCCGGCCAGGCCGTGCGCCTTGGAAAAGGTGCGCAACACCACCACATTGCGCTCCTTCCGCACGTACTCCAGCGAATGTGAATATTCCATTCCACGCTGGGCGGCGAAGTCTGACGCAAAGTCGCAGTAGGCCTCGTCGAGCACCAGCAGCACGTGCTCCGGCAACTTCGCCACAAAAGCGTCCATCGCTGGCGCATCCACGATCGTGCCCGTGGGATTGTCGGGATTGGCAACAAAGATGACGCGCGTGCTCGCGTCAATCGCCGCCGCAATCGCTTCCAGGTCGTAGCTGTGGCCCTTCATGGGCACTTGCGCCAGATGGCCTCCGGCGGCGCGTACAGCGATTGCGTAGACGATGAAGGTGTGCTCACTGGTGATAGCCTTCGACGCCGTGCCCAGCAGCGTACGTGCAATGATGCTCAGAAACGATGTCGTGCCAGCGGTGACGAGGATCTGCTCCGGGGCGACACCATGACGCTCGGCCAAACGCAAGCGCAGCTCGGACACTTCGTCGTCCGGATAGTGGTTGGCCTGCGCTGCGGCTTCACGAATGGCGGCCAGCGCTTTGGGCGAGGGCCCAAGCGGGTTCTCGTTGGACGCCATCTTGATGCAGCGGATGCCGCTCTCGCGTTCCGCCTGCCGCACTGGCTTGCCCGGGGTATACGACGCCAGCGCGCGGACATGCTCGGGAATGAATTTGTCGAACTTTCCCATTCCTCCTCTTTCTGGATCCTAAGCCACGCGGGCGCGTGGACGGCGCGAAGCCAGGGCCTTCAACCGGGCAACCTCGGCCGGACGCAATTGGCGAAATTCGCCGGGCGGTAAATCGAGTTCCAGCGGCCCGTAGCGCACCCGCTTGATCTTCTCCACCAAGTGGCCGATTTCCTCGAACATGCGGCGGACTTGGCGGTTGCGGCCCTCAATCAGCGTGATCTCATACCACGGATTAGGAGCGTCGCGTACCAGGCGCACCTTGGCCGGCGCTGTCTTCACGGCTTTCATCATGCGTCCCTTGAGCGCGGCGGCGCCGCCAATGCGCACGCCCGAGCGCAGCCTGTTAATCGCTTCCTCCGTGGGTCTGCCGCTGACTTTAACCAGGTAGGTCTTGGGGACATGCGAGGAAGCGTGCATCAGCTTCTGCGCCAGTTCGCCGTCGTTCGTCAGCAACAACAGGCCTTCACTCGCGTAGTCGAGCCGGCCTACAGGGTACACGCGCTCGCGGATGCCCTTTATCAAATCTATGACCGTGGGACGTCCTTCAGGATCGGTGACCGTGGTCACGAAGCCCCGTGGCTTGTTGAGCACGAGATAGACGTGGCGCTCGGGGCCGCGCAACAGGTTTCCGTCCACCTTAATATGGTCGCGCTCGCGATCCGCCTTGGCGCCGAGTTGGGTAACTACCTGGCCGTTGACCGCGACTCGGCCGGAGATGATGAGTTCCTCGGCCTTGCGGCGCGAGGCGATGCCGGCGGCGGCGATGATCTTTTGCAGGCGCTCGAGCGGCATGATGGTTCGATGCCCGAGAGTACCTTCAGGAACCAGCTATGGCCACAGTGTCCGGCTCTGGCACCGCCTCGGCCTGGGCCGTCTCGGGAGCCGACGCATCCGGGTCCGCCGGCGAAGGGGAATCAAAGAGGTCGGCCTGGGACGAGGCCGCGAGCTTCTCGAACTCCTCCATGCTGGGCAGCTCGCTCAGGTCCTTCAGGCCGAAGCGCAGCAGGAAGTCCTTCGTAGTCTTGTAGAGGATCGGCCGGCCGACCACCGCCTTGCGTCCGGCAGTGGTGATAAGTTTGCGCTCCAGCAGGGTGGCGATCACGCCGCTGGCATCGACGCCACGGATCTCGCTGATCTCCGGCAAGGTGACCGGCTGCTTGTAAGCGATGACCGCCAGTGTCTCCAGCGCCGGCAGCGAAAGCCGCACTGGCGGCTTCAGGCCCTTGGCAAAGGCGCGCACTGCATCGTGGTGCTCGGGCTTGGTGGCCATGCGGTAGCCGCCGGCAACCTGCCTGATTTCCATGCCGCGGTCGCCGGCAGCATACTCGGCCAGGAGTTCGTCAATCACGCCACGGATGGTGGCCCGGGCATGCGCCTGCGGGGAGAGACCGTCCTCCGGCAGCGCGGCTGGCACTTCGTCCTTCAGGATGACCGCCATCTGGTCGACCGTGACCGGATCCTCGGCAGCGTAGATGATGGCTTCGATTTTGGCCTTCAAGCTCATGATGTTTGCGGGGCCCTCTCCACTGACTCCTGACTCCTGTTATGTCCAATCATCGCGCACGGCAGCATCTTCGCCGAACACCGCGTCGAACATGGCGTGCTTCTTTACAAGAATATCGCCGAAGAGGCGGTCCTGGCGCAGCAGGATGGCCTGAAGCCGCACCAGCTCCAGCAGTGCCAGAAAAGCACAAACCAGGGCGGTGCGCGAGCGCAGATGCTGCAGCACCTGTCGCAGGCGCAAGGGCTTCTCCTCGAGCAACAGGCGGCGGCGCATGAAGTCAATCATTTGCGCCACTGTCACCCCTTCCTCGCCCACCTCCAGGAAAGGGCGCGAACTCGCGCGGTCCACGATCTGCCGGAAGGTGCGCACCAGGTCGACGACATCGGCGGCCATCTCTGGCTCCGTGCCCTCGGCGTCCTTGAACTCGGCCAGCGCCGGGTTGGACCAGGTGGCCTCCTCGATCTGCTGCTTCTGCAACAGCATCTGCGCGGCGTTACGAAACTTCTCGTGTTCCAGCAGCCGCTGCACCAGTTCCGCGCGTGGGTCGTCCTCTGCACCAGTGGGCGCATCCGGATCACGCGGCAGCAGCATCCTGGACTTGATCTGAATCAGCACCGACGCCATGAAAATGAACTCGGCGGCCACGTTCACGTCCAGGTGCTTGATGCGTTCGACATACGCCAGGTACTGGGCAGTGATCTGCGCGATGGGAATGTCGTAGATGTCGATGTCCTGCTTGCGGATCAGGTCGAGCAACAGGTCAAGCGGGCCGTCGTAGACCTCGCCGACCGTAACGGCAAATGGGAAATCGCTGGCTTTGTCTTGGGCGCGTGCCGCTTGCGCCGTGCCTGCCGTATTCAACGCTTCAACCATTCCGTTTGCGGACGCTCCCGGTAGTCACTTCATTATTCTCCGCAGCCGCCGGAGGCTCGTATTCCTTCGACATGTTCATGGCCGCGCGCACCCGCTCCATGGTGTTCTCGGCCATGGCACGCGCCTTGGCCGAGCCGGCCTCGAGGATGTCCCAGGCCAGCCTGGGGTTCTGCTCATATTTTGCCCGGCGTTGCTGCATGGGCGCGAGTACCTTGACGATTGCGTCCGCTGCCCACCCCTTGCACTCAATACAGCCAATCCCGGCGGTGCGGCAGCCGGCGTCAACCTTGGCCATGGTGTGCTGGTCGCTGAAGATCTTATGGAGATCGCCCACCGGGCAGACGTCGGGATTGCCAGGGTCGCTGCGGCGCACGCGCGCCGGGTCGGTGACCATGGTCTTCAGCTTCTGCCGCAGGCTGGCTTCCGGCTCGCTCAGCAGGATGTAGTTGTCGTACGACTTCGACATCTTGCGCCCGTCGGTGCCGGGCAGCTTGGGCGAGCGGGTTAGCAGAGGTTTGGGCTCCGGGAAGACGTTTCCCTTCCGCCCCGGATAGAAGCTGTTGAAACGCCGCGCGACCTCGCGGGTGAGTTCAACGTGCGGCACCTGGTCTTCGCCCACCGGCACAAAGTCGGCCAGGTACATGAGAATATCGGCCGACTGCAGCAGGGGGTAGCCGAGAAACCCATAGGTGCCCAGGTCCTTGTCGCGGATGTTGTCGCGCTGCTCCTTGTAACTGGGGACGCGTTCCAGCCAGCCCAGCGGCGTCACCATCGAAAACAGCAGGTGCAGTTCGGCATGTTGCGGCACGTGTGACTGGATGAAGAGCGTCGAGCGCTCCGGGTCCAGTCCCGCCGCCAGCCAGTCAATGACGATCTCGACGCTGTGCTGCTTGATGCGCGAGGTGTCGGCATAATCGGTAGTGAGGGCGTGCCAGTCAGCCACGAAGAAGAAACAATCGTAGCTGTCCTGCAGGCGCACCCAGTTCTCCAGCGCGCCCACGTAGTGGCCAAGGTGGAGCTTGCCGGTGGGCCGCATGCCGCTGAGCACGCGCGGTTTCCTGGGGCCGTTAGTCATGCGAATCGTATCAGCAGCGAATTGAAAAATCCGAGGAACGGTGACATCAGCACCCGGATAACGCTGCCTCCCACTAGGAAGAATAACAGGAGACCGAAGATGCCGATCTGGTCGTAAATGCGGCGCGCGGGTTCAGAAAGCGCGTGGCGCAGCACGTGGCTGCCATCGAGCGGCGGGATCGGAATAAGATTGAAAACTGCCAGCAACACATTAATGACCATGGCCTCGTACAGCAGGACGGCCACCGGCATCAGTGCTGACCCCGCCTGCATTTCGCCCGCAATACCGAACATGGCCGCAAGCATCGCCGTCCGTCCCTGCGCCGAACTCACCGCAATGATCACCAGCGCAACCACCGCGCCCGTGGCCACCATCAGGTTGCTGATGGGCCCGGCCACCGAAGTCATCACATCGGCAAAAACGTAGTTCTTGCCAAAGTTGCGCGGGTCCACCGGCGTGGGCTTGGCCCAGCCGATGACTGGGAAGTGATAGATCATAGCCATCAAAGGCAGCAGTACCGTGCCGATGGGGTCGATATGGCGCACGGGATTGAGGGAAACCCGGCCCAGCAGCCGGGCAGTGGGATCACCAAAACGGGACGCGGTCCAGGCGTGCGCCGACTCGTGCACGCTGATCGCGAACAGGAAGACCACGATCTCAATCACGATGCGGACGAGGTCGAGGCTCATCTTCTGGCTGCAGGGATGGTATCACGCCAAGGAGTGGATTCTAGGGCACTTCAGCGGCCCAGAGCCCGGCTCTACCTGCCTTGGCTTTTCTCCTGCGCGGCCGCCCGCACCGCTTCCGGGGCGATGGTCTTGATCTTCACCGTCTTGGCCGGGACTCCGGCCACGATGTGGAACGGCTCAACGTCCTTCGATGCCACCCCCATGGACCCCACCAGCCCGTGCTCGCCCACCTTGACCCCGCTCAGCACCGTGGCGTGATAGGTGACGCGGGCGCGCGGCCCGATCTCGGTGCGCTGATTGACGATCAACATGGCGTCGTTCAAGTCGTGGGAGTGGGAATAGACGTTGGCGTAGTCGGAGATGGAGGTGCCTTCGCGGATGATGACCTCGCCGCGGTCATCCAGCAGCACATACTTGTGAATGACGCAGTTGTCCTCCACCGTGAGGTTGTAGCCGTACGACATCTCCACGCCGTGGAAGATCTTCACGTTCTTTCCGACGTGCTTGAAGATGTGGCCGGCGAGCATGTAGCGCACGCGGTAGCCCAGCCAGTGGTTCAGCCCCAGGGGCGAGCGGTCGAACATCATCCAAAACCAGATCAGCGGCTTGCGCTCGGCATACTTCTGCGCGTCCACGTCGCCGTAGTACTCAGGCTCGAGCGTCGCGTTGCGGGGATCAAACGTGTGCGCCAATGCCTGCTGCGACAGCGGGGCCTTTGGGCTGGGTGGCTCATACGGTCGCCCGAGATAGATCTCGTGCAGCGTGTCGCGCACCACCGTGCCGCGGTGATCGATATCGCGGTTGGAGAACTCGCGATCCAAGTGGGCGATCCAGTCGAGGTACGCCTTCTCGGCTGGTGGAGTCGGCATCAGCTTGCGATACTCGAAGCGGAACATAACTACCTCAAGTGAATTGCGCAGGAGTTTCAAGACGATAGCACATCCGCGGCTGCGATTTGGATAACCGCAGGGTTCCCGGGGTCGGTGGCTTAGTGACTAGCGTTGCGTAATGGTCAGAGTCTTATCGCCCACCACCGCGCTCTCGATGCGATGCGGCATCTTGAAACGAGTGGTCGTACCGATCTCGGGGTGTTTGGCACGGAGGAAGCGGTCGATGAAGAACTCGAGTGCCGTGCGCGGGATCTCCATGCCGTCCAGCTTTACCCACTCCACTTCGACCACCGCCTCTCCCCCACGCCCGCCGGCGCGGGCCTTCGTTTCCACGTCATGCTCGCCGGTGAAAAGGTAGAGCAGGGGGTTGGCCGAGCGCCGGCCGGCGGTGATCTCGTCGAAATCCACGCGGGAAACGCTGGTGATGACTCCAGCCTCGCCATGCAAGCGTGCGCTCTTCACGCCCGTAGGCAGCTTCAGCCGCCCGGCGGCGATGTAGGCGTTGATCTCGTCCTCGGTAAGCACCGTCGGCTTGGGGTCGGGCTGAGCGCGGGCGCCGTTCTGCTCGATGTGGCGGAATTTCCGCTCGGCACTATCGGCCAAGGCGTTGACGGAGTTCGCCTGGCGATTCTGGGCCGCCAAGATTGCGGCCAGGACAAGCATCAGAGAGCAGACTGAAAGAAATCTCATTTGGCAAGCGCCGCTTGCGTCTCCGCCGCGGGCAGCAAGGTCACCTGTGGATCGTCCACGGTCCCAGAAAGGGTGTACCCAGCCGCGCCCTGCCGCTCGAGCTTGAGATCAAGCTGGCGCTGGAGCGAAGCGGATCCGCTTACCACATAGATGCCGGCCGGGGTCTCCATTCTGCTTGCCGCCAGTGCGAGTTGGGAATCACGAAGGCGCAATTGCCCGGAAAAGCGCTTCAAGCGCAATGGGACGGCGTCGCCATTGAGGGCGATACGCCTCAGAGTGCCGTCGCGCCAGTCAAAGTCGAAGACTCCCTCAGCGGAAGAGGCCAGTTCTTCCTCCGTCCACCCCGCCATCATGACTCGATAATTGCCGCTGAGCGCACCCGTGGCCCAGTGGTCGGCCATCAGTTCCGTCAGGGGCCCCACGGCGACGCGCTCCACCACCCCGCTGCCGGCATAGACCGGCTGCAGGCCACTAAAGTCGGCGCGCCATTCACCTTGGTGCTTGCCGCCAAACAGCTCCGCCGTGATCCGGGTGAGGCGCAGCTTGCCCTCCCCCGTCTGAACCTGCGCGCTGGCTCGCGTGGCAACAAACCGGCCCAGCGCCAGCGTGTCCACGGTCAGACGTCCTTCGGCACGGATCTGCGCCAGGCTGCCGGTGCTCTCCGCACTCGTGAACCGCGACCACAAGCTGCGACCCATCCGCGGGTTGAAGAGCCAGTTGAGTTGCTCCGCCGAGAGTTCGGGCGAGTGCAGGTCAAAGCGCACGGGGCAGGCTGGCTCGGGGCCGCAACCTCGAGGCAGAACAAGCCACCCTGTGAACGATGTGCTCCGCCCGGTGAAAGATGCGGTTACGTTTTGCGCCCTGATCTGGTCGGCAGAAATTACCAGGTTCGCCGCCCGCACTTGCAGCGGCGCCCCCGCTTGCCTGATCTGCGCAGTCACGTTGCGGAGTTGCATCCGCCCGGTGATAGAAGGCGGCCCGAAACCCACCCAGGTTCCGGCCAGACGCAGGTCGAGCTTAGCGTTGCCCGAAGCTGAAAACTTCGCAGTGGCGACTCCGATAGCGGTGGACACTCGAAGCAGCTGCGCAATTTCGGCATCACCACGTAGTTCGATGCGGTACTCGTCTCGCGACAGTGCCGCCTGGGCCGTCGCTGGGTTGGCAGCGCCCAACCCAACAGGAAACGGAGCCACGTACAGTCTCGGGGCCGCAGGGACCTCGGCCGGCCCCACCGGCACGCCCCGCACCCGCGCCAACTCCGGTGGCGGGGTAGTTAGCGCAAAGCTGATAGCGCCCAGCCTCAACTCCGGGCCCAGCACATGCGACCGTAGCACCGCGGCGTCGGTTTTCCCGTGCCCTGTCCAGGAGCTTCCCGTAGCTGACTTACGCAGGGTGAAGACAGCATTAAGCTCGCCGCCGGCGGTAAGGTCCTCGGGCATGCCCCGCTTGGCATGCCGGGCGACGCGCACCACTTCCACTAGTGGCAAGTCCCTGGCGGAAATGCTCAGGTCGTAGCTAGGCGGGCCAGCCAGTCCAGAAACCGAACCCCGCACCCGAAACTCGCCTTCGCCTTGCGGGACGCCGCAGTCAATTCCAGACAGGCGTTGTTCCGCAAGCTGATACTTGGCAGCGCAGCGCGCCGAGAGCCGCAGAGTTTCGCCGCTGAAGATGTCGTAGCGGCGGAAATCGTCAACCGAGAGCTCACCGCTCACGGTGAGATCGGCGGGCGTGCCTGCCAGCACTGCGTTCAGGTACACCGCTCCGCGCCAGCCGCGATCGCGGCCGGAAACCAGAGTTGTGAGCTGGCCAAGTTGCGCGCGCTCCAGTTCCAGCCTTACCCGCATGGGCGTTTGGCTCAGGCGCGTGGCGCGACGGAAAGTGCCGTTGACCTTGATCACTCCCGTGTCGCTCAGGTTGGCGTCAGTGCGCACAGGGCGCGCCTCCAATCGCATCTTCCATTCGTCCTCCGAGGCCAGCCACAGGGCGAAATCGGCATCGCTGAGCGCGTACACTTTCTTCTGATTCCCCGCTTTGAAGTTGATGCGGCCGTATTCCGCTTCAATGTACGGAAAGCGAGGACGCTGCTCCGGGCGGCTCTTCGCGGTAGGTGCGGACGGAATGTGGGCAGCTCGCAGCAGAAGGTCCTGCAGGTTCCACTGGCCGTCGGGGGCCCGCACCAGGTTGAGGCTGGGATATTTCAAGCTGAGGGAACCGATCTCCAGCCGGCCGCGCCACAGGGAGCTGATGCGCAGCGTGGCCGTGACCTCTTCGGCGCGCAACATGGGTTCGGCGCCGAACGCGGGGTCCTCATGGATGACCAGGTTGGTGAGGTGGATGCCGGGTCGAGGGATCAGGCGGAGGCTCACCTCGCTGGCCGTAACTTGACGCCCCACTGCGCCGCCGATGGCGGCCGCAATGCTGCCGCGGAAGCGGTTTAAGCTCACCCACGGCGGAACGAACGTCACCACCAGCAGCACGGCGACAACGCCGAGCAGCAGCGGGCGGCGGGAGCGCGGTCCCGACATCAGTACACCATTTTGAACATGCGGTTCCAGCGCGTCTGATCGAAGAAGTGGATGACAACGCGAAACACAAACGCTACTCGGTCCCCGATCCCCGTCTTCATGTACTGGCCGGGCGGCGTCTCAAACGACCAGTAGATGAATAACGGCCTCCCGATAATATTCTCCCGCGGGATAAATCCCCAGTAACGGCTGTCCAGGCTGACATCGCGATTGTCCCCCATGGCGAAATAGCGTCCCTCGGGCACCACCAACTCGCCCTTATCGATATAGGAGCTCATGGTCAGCTGCCATTCAGGGGTGACGTTAGGCCCCATGCTGGCGGGCACGGCAGGAAAATTGTCGCGATAGGGGTTATACCCGTCGGAGCGTACGACGTAAGGCTCGTCCTGGGGTTGGCCGTTGAGATAGAGCACGCCCTCGCGCAGGCGGATGCGGTCGCCGGGCACGCCCACGATGCGCTTGACCACGTAAAGCCCGGCCTCAGCCGGCGACAGGAAGACCACAATGTCGCGGCGCTTGACCTCGCGGTAGGGCACCAGCGGCCCCAGATAGCTGCTCCGCGGCGCCAGCGTGGTGCGGTCCACGAACACGTGGTCGCCGATCAGCAGGGTGTTTTCCATGGAACTGGACGGAATCTCAAAGGCCTGCAAGTTGAAGGTGATGATGAACAGGCCAGTCACCAGCACCACGGCCATGGACGCGGTGAACTCCAGCGGAGTCTCGCGTTTCTTTTCCTTCTTGTTCTTCTTCTGTTTCTGTTCTTTCCTGGCCAAATAGCTTCCTTATGCGGCCCGGCGGTGCTACTTCACGATGCGGAAAGTTCGGTTCCAGCGCGTGTCCTGGAATACGTGGGTCATGGCGTACACGAAATGCGAAAGTCTATCACCCTGCGAACCCTCCAGGACCGCTACCGGACCGGAGCTGTCCACCGACCAGTAGATCAGCAGCGGCCGCCCTATGACGTTCTCCCGCGGCACAAAGCCCCAGTAACGGCTGTCGAGGCTCTGGTCACGATTGTCGCCCAGGACAAAGTAGCAGTCGGCAGGCACAACCAGCTCGCCATCGCGGACCACACTGCGCAACTGCGCCCACCAGCGCACCTCGATACTGGGCGCCGGGAAATCAGGCGCGGGAAAGTCATCGCGGTACTGGTCGCGCCCCAGGCCCTTGTAGAGAGCATATTCCTCGTCCACCGGCCTGCCGTTCACCAGTACGCGCTTGTTGATCAGGCGCACGCGGTCGCCGGGCAGCGCCACTACCCGCTTGACGAAGTGCTGTGTGGGGTGCACCGGGTAGCGGAAGACAATAATGTCGCCGCGGCTGACACTGCGGTAAGGCAGGATCGCGCCCCAGGTGCCGCTCTGGCCGAAGCGCACCTTGTCCACCAGCAGGTAATCGCCGATCAGCAGCGTGTTTTCCATCGACTCCGACGGAATCTGAAACGCCTGCACCAGGAAGGTGATCACGAATACCGCAATCACCACCGTGGTGGCCAGCGACTGGATGGATGCCATCCAGCCCGCGCGGCGCTTCTGCGCAAGGGGCGCGGGCTGGAGTTCACGGCAGTCGGTCTGTGCGTCCATGTCTTGTAGCGCTGGCTTCCAGCCGGCTGTTGGTGCGGGCATCCTGCCCGCCCCCGGCGTCATTCCTTGTGCGCGCTCTCCCGCAACTGCTCAAGCGCCTGCCGGGCGGCATGCTGTTCTGCCTTCTTCTTGGTCGGGCCTTCAGCGCGGCTCACCACCACCGACTGGCCGTTGCCGCTCGCCCCGTGTACGCGCAACTCCACTGTAAACGTCTTTTTGTGCTCCGGGCCCTCTTCCCGGATCACGCTGTAGGAAGGCTGCGGGCTGCCGATGCCCTGCAGAAATTCTTGCAGCGCCGACTTATGGTCCATCACCGGCAATCCTCTGGCCGAATCGGTCAGCAGGCGCTCCAGTTCCGGATCCAGTACTCTGCGCACGATGATCTCACGCACCCGTTCCAGGCCGCCGTCCAGATAGACCGCAGCCAGCACCGCCTCCAGAGCGTTGACCAGCAGCGCCGACTTGGCCCTGCCGCCGCTCTTCTCTTCTCCCCGCCCCAGACGCAGAAATCTTCCCAGATCCAACTCGCTGGCCACCTGGATGAGGTGCCGCGCGCTCACCAGGTGGGCGCGCATCTTGGAAAGCTCGCCTTCGCGGTAGTGGGGAAAACGCTGGAACAGCTCCCGGCTGGTGACGAAGCCGAGCACGGCGTCGCCCAGGAACTCGAGCTGCTCGTTGTGCGGCACCGTCGCCAGAAGGCGTGACTCGGACTCGTGCGCATGAGAGCTGTGCGTGAGCGCCTGCTCCAGTAGCTCGGGGCGTTGGAAGCGGTACCCCAGGGCCTCTTCCAAAGCTGAGATTTCTTTCGGCTTCATCTCCACCCAATTACCTGGGCTTTGTCGGCGTGCTCGGTTTCTGCGGCTGCTCACCCGATTGCGTGCCCCCGGTAGTGGGAGCCGGAGAGGCGGTACCTGCCGTGCCGCCGCCGGGCGCAGCCCCGCTGCGCGCAGCGCCGGTCAGCTTCCGCAGGCGGTCCTGCTCGGCCCGCGCCAGGTTCGCGATCTGGGCGTTCGTCCCAGCCAGTTGTACGGCCTTGTCCGCCGCGGGCAAAGCCTCGGCGTATTTCTTCTGCTTGTCCAGGACCAACGCCAGCCGGTACCAATAGATCGCTTCCTGGCCGCCGACATTGGTCTGCAGCGCCTTGCGCAAGTGTTGTTCCGCAGCAGGAGGATTGTTGCGCGTCAATTCTGCATACCCCATGGCGCCATGCGCCCAGGCCAGCACCAGGTCCTTGAACATCTGAGTTTGTTCGGGAGTGGTTCCCGGCGCCAGGCGGAAGCTGCCGCTGGTGACGTTGCTGATGGCATGCTGCGCGTTCTTCATGACCTCGTTCAAACGCTGGTCGCGATCGATGTCGGTCTCCCGCGTGCGCTCGGCGACGACGGTGGCCGTCAGGATGAGCGCGGCCACGTTTTCCGGGTCGTACTGCAGCGACTTGCGCGCCATTTCCACCATCTTCTCCGCGTTGTCGGCGCGCTGGTACTTGGTCATGACCTGCTGGTAAAGCATGGAAAGCAGTTCGCTCTGCGGGTACTTGATCTCGAACTCGCGTGCCGCCGCTTCCGCGGCTGCGGGTTCGGTCTTGTTCACTGCCTCCATGAAGGCGGCATACTCTTCCTGGGTCTTGGCCTGCGGCAGAGGTTTCTGCGCGGGCTCGGCTGGGGCTGCCGCCGGCGGGGTGCCCGGAGTTTGGCTGCCGGTCTGCGGCCCCGCAGGTTGCTGCGCGGGCGGCTGGGTCTGCGGCGCTTTGGGGGGCTGACCCTGTGGCGCACTTGGCGCTTGCGCCGCCGCCAGGTTTGCGATCAGCAGCACCGCTGCCATTGACACAAACAAGTTTTTCTTCATCGGTCCCTTCCTTCGCTCTTTGTGGGCTGGGGTCAAACTATGGGTTTTTCTGTTCCTCACTACGGCGCGCCACCGGCGGCTGGTAAGGCTGCTGCAGACCGCGTTCGGCCGCTGCCTTGGTCTCAGCCGTGCTGTCGCCCGCTGCCAATGCCGCCCGATAGTGACGCAGCGCGGCCTCGCGGTTCTCCTGCAGGTCGAAGATCCTTCCCAGGTAAATGTGCGACCACGCCAGCACGCGGGGCTCGCGAGCGACCGCCAGGGTGCGCTCAAAATAGGTGCGCGCCCCCTGCATGTCGCGGTTCAAGCTAGCGGCCCTCGCCAGGACAAACAACGCGCGGGCAGTGTCCTCCTCCGGGCGGTTCAGCGCTTCCTGCGCCAGTTTCTGCGCGCCGGGAGCGTCGCCTGAGGCCAGGCGCTGCTCGGCCAGGTTCAGCAACTGCGCTTGTGGTGG
>DASYTX010000115.1:0-3136 GCA_036001865.1 Terriglobales bacterium | reverse complement strand
CACGTGGCTCGCTGTGACGGTCCTGATGGGTATCACGCTCGCGTTCTACCACAGGCTCTGGTTTCCGGGCCTGGCGCTCGTCAAGCGCGACGCCCTACGATTTTTTCTCCCGATCAAGCAGTATCTCGTTGAGCGCCTCTGGGCCGGGGAACTTCCGCAATGGTTCCCCTACGAGGCGCTCGGGCGACCGTTCATCGGAGCCACGCACACCGGTGTCTTTCATCCTTCCACAGCGCTGTACTTCCTCTTCCCCGTTCCGGACGCGTACCGCGCCTCGATCCTAACTTCCTGCCTGCTGGCGGCTCTCGGAGCGTTCGTACTGGGACGTCTGCTCCGCCTCTCGCCAGCGGGAGCCTTGCTCGCCGGCATCGCGTTCGCGCTCTCAGGCTATGTCGTCTCGCTCACCGAGAACATTCAGTACCTGTACTCGATCTGCATGCTGCCGCTGTTCTGCGCCGCGCTCGAAAGAGCTCTCTCTGGCGACCGCGCGTGGATCGTGGCACCAGCCATCGTCTGGACCACCGTGTTCCTCAACGGCGACGTGCAGACGGGATATTACTACGGTTTCATCGCGCTGGCCTGGGCGGCGGCGCGGGCGCCTGGGCTCTATCGTGATGCAGGTCTGCGGCTGGCGCTGACCGTGGCGCTGACGATTTTGTTGTCGGGCATCCAACTCGGACCGTCGTGGACAGTCTTCATGTGGAGCGAGCGCACACATCCTGAGCTGTTCCTTGAGCAAGCCTTGTTCTGGTCGACCCACCCTCTACGGCTGGTGACCGTCTTGGCCAGCCCGGTGGGTGAACACGTGGACCCGGTCATCGTAGCCAGCAAGTTTTTTAACAATGCAATTCCGGGATTCTTGGCGGACAGCCTCTACATCGGCGTCCCCGTGGCAGGACTGGCGCTGCTCGGAGCGTGGGGCCGCCGTGATCTCCGCGTACTCGTCCTACTTGGCAGCCTCGCACTGCTCCTTGCGCTTGGACCTTACGGCGGCCTTTACGAAATCTTTTATACAGTGGTGCCGCTCTGGTCGGCGTTCCGCTACCCTGAGAAACTGATGGGCGTGGTCTCGTTCACCGCCGCCATGCTTGCGGGAGCAGGACTCGATGCGTTATGGGCCAGGAAAGGGTCGTCGGCTCCCTGGCTCGCGATGGCGATTCTGTGCGCGACCGCTGGATTCGCGCTTCGCACCGAAGCCGTTGCGGTATGGACGGCTGCCCACTTCGGAGCAGCGCCGGGTTTGGCTCACGAGGTCACACGTTCGGCGGCCCTCGCATTCCTGTACAGCGCGGCTGCCACACTGAGCGCGTGGCTGATCACGGCTGGCGTCCAGAAACAGGTGTTGCGGGAAGTGATTGCACTCCCCTTGCTGGTGCTGCTCGTCACGCTTGATCTGGCGCGGGCAAACCTGGGGGCCTACCACACCGGCCCCGCCGAAGTCGCGACGTTCATGCCCCCGCTCGCCGAGGCCCTCAGGGCGCAGGAGGAGGACATAGGCCCCGGACACTTCCGCATGGTCTCTATCTTCGAGCGTACCCTTGTGATGCCCCAAGAAATTATGCAGACGCTTGGTTTCTATGGATCCGCATCGGTGGAGCGCCGCCAGGCGCTCGATGTCGAGCACAATGCCACCTTTCATCTCGAAAGCGCCATGCCGTATCTGGCTGGTTACAGCACACAGTTCGCGGAAACCATGAACAGTCGGATGGGGTTCGCAGCCGCAGCGCGTCTCAACGTGAGCTACTACATCGGCCGGCGGTATCACCTGAAGGAGCCGCGGCTCGCCCGCACGCTCGTGGCCGAACTTCCTCCCTACGACCTCGTGCTGTTTCGCAATCCCATCTCCGCCAAGCCGCGCGCCTATCTGTCGCAGCAACCGGAACGGGCCACGACACCGGTTGACCCTATGGCCCTGTTCACAAGGCCCGATTACCAGAGAGGGGAAGTGGATGTGATTGAGTCGCCAAGCCTGACGTTGCCGGGTCCTTCAACGGGCGGCCTTGCCACGATCGAGCGCTACGCGCCGGAAACGGTGCAGGTGCGGGTGGAGACCCCGCAGCCAGCGGTGCTCATCTTACTGGACGCCTTCGATCAGGGCTGGGCCGCAACGCTCGAGAGCGGCCTCGAACTTCCCATACTCCGGGCCAACGCGCTGGTGCGGGCGGTCGTCGTGCCGGCGGGCACACATCTCGTGACATTTTCTTACCAAACGCCGTTGCTGAAGGCCGGCGCCGCAGCGTCACTGGTAGGCTGCCTACTGTGCACCGGACTGATCACCCACGCCTGGTGGAGACACAGACATCCTGCAGGACCTTGTCGATGAGCCCGCCCGCGCTCCCGGGGGTTCACTCTTCCAAACTAGCTGCCAAGACGGGGACCGCCCTGGCCATCATCGTCCTTATCAGTCTCACACTCGCCTTCTACTATGGGCTCTGGCTACCAGGCCTTGTGCTCATCAAACGTGACGCCTATGGGTTTTGGCTCCCACTCAAGCAGCATATGATCGAGCGGCTGGCAGCAGGCGAGCTGCCGCAATGGTTCCCCTACGAGGCCCTGGGGCGTCCCTTCATCGGAGCCGCCGCCACAGGCGTCTTCCACCCCTTCACCGCGCTCTATTTCCTTCTCCCGGCACCTGATGCGTATCGCGCCTCGACGCTCTTGTCGTGTCTGCTGGCAGCGGTCGGGGCCTTCACGCTAGGACGCACATTGAACTTTTCGCGCGCGGGAGCCTTAGTTGCAGGCGTGGCGTTCGCACTCTCCGGCTATGTCGTGTCGTTCACCGAGCACCTCATTTACCTGTACTCGATTTGCGTCCTGCCGTTCTTCTGTGCCGCGCTGGAGAAAGCCCTCGTGGGGACCCGCGCATGGACAGTGGCGCCCGCGGTCGTGTGGGCGACGGTGTTTCTCCTCGGCGACGGACAGACGGGATATTACTTCGGCTTCATCGCGCTGCTCTGGACGGCGGCGCGCGCGCCGGGCGCCCTGCGTGAAGCAGGTCTCCGGCTGTTGCTCGTGGGAAGCCTCGCGGTCCTGCTTGCAAGCGTGCAACTCGCACCTGCGGCAGTGGTATTCCTGAGCAGCCACCGTATGCAGCCCGAACTATTCCAAAGTGAGGCGCTCTACTGGTCAACCCACC
>DASYTX010000114.1:0-16770 GCA_036001865.1 Terriglobales bacterium | reverse complement strand
GTTGGTCGTCGGCGGGGCCCGGTCGAGGGCGACCGGGCTACAAGAAAACCGAGATCCTTCGCTTCCGTTTCCCGCGCTGATGACAGCGCGCGGGAGCCCTCGGTCGCTCAGGATGACAATTGTGAGAGTTTAGGAGAATGGAATAGGGCGGCGGGACCGCCGCCGCGACAGCCGGCGAGAGGCCGGCGCTACAGGGAGGATGTGGGGTGGCTGAGCAACTGACACCCGAACCGGATCCGATAGTCTCCAGGTCCTACGCGCTGCATTACCTGATTGCGGTGATGCTGCTGGTGGGGACGCTGTTCTGGGCGCTGTGGGACGAGGCCTACGGGCAGCGTCCGTGGAAGCGGTTCCAGGCGGAGTTCACCAAGCGCTACGCGGCGTTCCTGCAGCAGGTGCGGACGCGCTCCGCGCAGTCGGAAGAGGAGATCAAGAAGAGCGCCGAATACAAGGAGCTGGAAGAGGGCTACAAACGGGCCTCACAGCAGGTCAAGGCGGAAGAAGAGCGGTTGGCCAAGGAAATCGCCGCGGTGGATGGCAAGGTGGCGGCCGTGCAGCCCGCATTCACTGATGGTCGAGCGCGCCTGGGCGCCGATTCCTATGACGCCGAAACCACCGAGGACAAGGCGGCCCGCGAAAGGAAGATCAAAAAGATCGAGGAGTGGCGAAAGCGGCCGCAGTACCTAGTCAACCTGCCGGAGTACCAAGGCAAGAGGCTGACCTTCGATGCGATCGAGGAACTGTACCTCGACCTGAAGGATAAAAAGGCCGAGTTGGTGCGGCAACTCGCGGAGGGCACCAAGCCGAAGAAGGAAGCGCTGGAGAAGATGCAGGCTTACCTTGCGGAACGCATGGTGGACCTTTCGGAGTCGCAGATTACCGGTTTGCAGCAGAAGTTGACGACGCGCGATCCGGACATTGTTCAGATCAATGTGGCCGACGCCAACATCGTGGACCGTTGCGAGTCCTGCCACATGGGAGTGCGCGAGCCGGTGCGGCTCACTCCGGCGGTGCTGACCGAAAAGGGCGGCCAGCCCGACTCCTATGCCCGCGCCTTTACTGGCCATCCGAGTAAGGAACTGCTGAGCATCCATGACCCGGAGAAGTTCGGCTGCTCGCCGTGCCATGGCGGCAACGGGCGCGCGGTTTCCAGCGTGCAACAGGGGCACGGGCGCTACAAGCATTGGCTGTGGCCGCTCTATGCGCGGCAAAACATGGAAGCCGGTTGCCAGACTTGTCACGCGGCCGACATGTTCCTGGCCAAGGGCATGGACTTGGCGCCGACGGTCAATGAAGGCAAAGAACTCTTCTACCAGCGGGGTTGCGTGGGGTGCCATCGCTACGAGGGCTACGATCGCGAACCCGAGCTGGTGCTGAACCTTCGCCAACAGATCAAGCAGCTCGAGACCGAGAAGAAGGAAAACCTGCGGCAGGCCGGATTGCTGATGAAGCAGGCGGACGCAGCCGAAGACAACGCCACGGCGCAGCGGCTGAACACGCAGGCCGAGGCGCTGAAGGTCTCGACCAGCGGCATCGACCTGAAGCTCGAGCAGCTCGACCTGGCGACCCGCAGCGTGCTGCGCGACATGAAGAAGGTCGGGCCAAATCTGAAGGACATTCGCGCGAAGCTGAACAGGAACTGGATCCCGGTGTGGCTGCACAAGCCCACGGATTTCCGTTCCACCACCAAGATGCCCAACTTCCGACTCAATGACGAGCAGGTCAAGAGCATCACGGCGTACTTGTGGCAGACGGCGCTGCGGGACGAGGCGCCTCCACAGAAGCCCGGCGAAGCCGCCCGCGGCAAGGAACTGCTGGAGACGCGCGGTTGCCTGGGCTGTCACTCGATTGGCGAAGGCAGCCAGATGCAGGGCGGCGACTTCGCCGCCAACCTGACGCGGGTGGGTGAGAAAGCGAACTACAACTACCTGGTGCGGTGGATCCATAACCCGCGCCTGCGGCTGCGGCCCTACTGTCCATACGAGAAGAAGGACATCGGCCCGGAGGATTACGCCAAGAAAGGATTGCCGTACGTTTTCGACTTCGATCACAGCCGCTGTCCCAACGACGGCCACGAGCTGCAAGTGCAGCAGATGACGGTGATGCCCATCCTGCGGCTGACCGACCAGGAGGCGGCCGACATCGCGACTTACCTCATCACACAGAAGAAGAAGGAGCCGTCGTCCTACGCGGACGCTTCCTTCATGGATGATCCCAAGCTGAAGGAAGTCGGGCGGGGATGGATCCGGCACTTCGGCTGTGCAGGCTGCCACGAAATCTCGGGCTTTGAGGACGAAGGCCGCATCGGGACCGAGCTGACCTTCGAGGGCAGCAAGCCGATCGAGCGGCTCGATTTCGCCCTACTCACGCATCCCGCCATAAACGGCGAAGAGCCGATCAAAGAGAAAGACATCATGGCACGGCTGCCAGAGGGCCCCGCGCAGGAGAGGTGGTACGACCACAAGGGTTTCTTCGAGCACAAGCTGGCCAAGCCGGACGTCTATGACTACGACGTACATGGCCAGGCGAAGATCAAGAGCGAAATTGAAAAGCTGCGCATGCCCGATCCACACCTCACCCGGGAACAGATCAGGGCAATCACCACGTTCCTGCTGGGCAGCCAGGAGACCAGTCTGCCGACCCGTTACATTTACAAGCCGGGCGACGCGCGGCGGGACATCCAGGAAGGCTGGTGGATCGTCAAGAAATACAACTGCATGGGGTGTCACCAATTCGTGCCGGGGCAGCAGACGTCGCTGATGCAGATGGCGCGATATCAGGACCCAGACTGGAAGGAACAGCTCCCGCCCAAGCTGCTGACCGAGGGAGCGCGCGTCGATCCCACCTGGTTGACGCACTTCCTCGCCAATCCGGCGCTGAGCACGACCGAGCCGAACCGCAACGGGGTGCGGCCTTACCTCAGGGTACGCATGCCGACGTTCCAGTTCTCCGAGAACGAACTGCGCAAGCTGGTGCGCTTCTTCCAAGCGCTATCGGAGCAGCCGCAGCCATACATCCCGGAGAGGTTGCAGGCCCTCACAGCAAAAGAGACGGAGATGGCGCGCAGCCTGTTCACCAGCACGGCGGCGCCTTGCCTGAAGTGCCATGCGACCGGAGATCCTGGGCACGATCGCACCGCCACCGCTCCCAACTTCCTGCTGGTGAAGGAGCGCCTGAAGCCAACCTGGACGGAACACTGGATCCTCGATCCGCAGGCGATCAGCCCAGGGACGTCGATGCCTTCAGGTCTATTCCGCCGGGAGAATGGCCGCTGGGTGTTCTCAGGGCCGGTACCGCCATCGTTCCAAGGCTATGAAGAGGACCACACCACGCTGCTGGTGCGCTACATGTTCCAGCTCACGCCTGAGGAACAGCGGCGGGTGGCCAGCACGCTGCCCCGTGTCGCGGCGCCGAGAGCAACCGCAATCAAGCGCAGCGGGACGACGGCGTCGCCTGGTGGTTCGCGATAAAATAGCGGGTTTGTCTCAGAGCGCCAAGATTTTCAGAAAGGTAGCGACATTTATGAACCGAAGGACATTGATCGGACTGTTAGTACCGCTATGGTTGTTGGTGGTTGTGGCAGGCTGCGGCAAGAAGGAGCAGCCGACAACCGAGCAGAAAACCACCGAGCAGAGAGTGGAGCAGGCGGCTACCCCGATCGATCCAGCCACCGCAGCTACCATCACGGGAACGGTAAAGTTCGACGGCACACCTCCGAAACCCGCCAAGCTCGACATGAGCCAAGATCCCGCCTGCGCCAGCAAAGGCGCCAATATGACCGAAACCGTGGTGGCTGAGGGGGGTAAGCTGGCTAACGTGTTTGTCTACGTGAAAGATGGACTGGGCAACCGCACGTTCCAGGCGCCCGCGGAGCCGGTCACGCTCGACCAGGACGGCTGCCGCTATCATCCGCACGTGCTGGGAGTGATGGCTGGGCAGACGGTGAGAGTCCTCAATAACGACAACACCACGCACAACATCCATCCCACGCCAAAGGACAACCGCGAATGGAACGAATCGCAGCCGCCGAAGGGCGCGCCCCTCGAGAAGTCCTTTGGACGACAGGAAGTGCTGATCCCGGTGAAGTGCAACCAGCACCCCTGGATGAAGATGTACATTGGGGTGGTGAAACACCCGTTCTTCGCTGTCACGGGCAAGGATGGTAAGTTCGAGCTGAAGGGACTGCCACCGGGCACGTACAAGGTCGCGGCCGTACATGAGAAGTTTGGCGAGCAGGAGATGGACGTGACCGTCGGTGCGAAGGAATCCAAGCCTGCCGACTTCTCTTTCAAGGCCGGCGGAGCTGCGGCGGGAATGTAGGCTATCGCCGGGGTCGCACGTGATCGCCGGGGTCAGGTGATCGGCAAGGCGTATCAGGCGGCAAGATGCCGCCGGAACAGCCGGCGGGACGCCGGCGCTAGAGTACCCGGCCGAGGGCGGCCGGGCTACACGAGGAATAATTCTCTGAATACAGGCACGATGCCATACAACCGTATGCACCACGGCTTTGTGGTGCTGACGGCGGGCGCCACTTTTCTTTTGATCATCGCGGGCGCACTGGTAACCAGTAACGACGCCGGCCTCGCGGTGCCCGACTGGCCGACCTCGTTCGGTTCGCTCTACCGCATGCCGCCCATGGTCGGTGGGGTAAAGTACGAGCACGGCCACCGCATGGTGGCGCAGTTCATCGGGCTGCTCACCATCGTCCTAGCGCTGTGGACGTGGCGGGTGGAGCAGCGCGGGTGGATGCGCAAGTTGGGCTTTGTGACGCTAGGGACGGTGATTGCCCAGGGCATTCTGGGCGGCATCACGGTGCTCTACTACCTGCCGCCAATGGTATCGAGCGCGCACGCAGCGCTGGCGCAAGCGTTTTTTTCACTGTTGGTGGTGATGGCGGTGGTCAGCAGCCGCGGATGGTTAGCACCGGCAGAGCCGTTAGTCAGGGATGCGCGGCGGCCCACCCTGCGCACGCTTTCCATTCTGTCCACGCTGGCGGTGTACGTTCAGCTGGTGCTCGGCGCTGCGTTTCGGCATTCAGGGATGAAGCTCCTGCCCCACCTGATCAGCGCGGTCGTAGTCACCGTGCTGCTGGTATGGACTTCGACCCGCGTGCTGTCCGAACACTCCGCGGTTCCGCAACTGCGCCGGACGGCCCTGCTGGTGCTCAGCTTGCTGATTGTGCAGCTTGGTCTGGGTTTCGGCGCGTATTTGACGCGCGTGGAGTGGGGTCGAGACGCGCCCCAACCGATGATCGAGATGGTGGCGACGACGGTGGCGCACGTTGCTGTGGGCGCGCTGCTGCTGGCCGTCACCGTCATACTGACTCTCTATGCCCGACGCTACACGTTGCTTACGACAACCGCTGAGGTCCCGATGCATCCGTCAGAGAAGGCGGTGATGGCATGAGCAGCGTGACGCAGCCGCTGGCCGTCGCGCGGCCCGGCGCGCGGGCGCTGCTAGAGAACTACGCCGAACTGGTGAAGCTGCGCGTAACTTCGCTGATTGTCATGACGGCGTGGTGCGGTTTCTATCTCGCCGCCGGGAAGAATGGCGTGACTTCACTGGGCTGGAGCCTGTTTCACGCGATGCTTGGCATTGGCTTGGTGGCTGGGGGAACGGCGGCGCTGAACGAAGTGCTGGAGCGAGACGCGGATGCGCGCATGCGCCGCACGGCGCAGCGTCCGCTGCCGGCAAAGCACATGAGCGTTGCCCACGCGACAGCCGTGGGGCTGGCGGCGATCCTAGGTGGCATGGTTTATCTATCTCTATCTACGAACCTGCTCACCGGCGTCTTGGCGCTGGCCACGTCGGTGACCTATCTGGGTGTTTACACGCCGCTCAAGAAAGTCTCTCCGGTCTGCACGTTCATCGGTGCGTTTCCCGGCGCGATGCCAGGAGTGCTGGGCTGGACTGCAGTGCGCGGGCGATTGGAACTGGAAGCGCTGGTGTTGTTCGCAATTGTCTTCTTCTGGCAGTTTCCGCACTTCCATTCCATCGCCTGGCTCTACCGTGAAGATTACGAAAACGCGGCGATTCGGATGCTGCCGGTGGTGGACAGTGATGGCCGTTCCACCGCGCGATCGATTGTGATGCACTCGGTGCTGTTGATACCCGTAACTTTGGCGCCGACGCTGCTGCACATGTCTGGCTGGATTTACCTGGCGGGAGCGCTGCTGCTTGGACTGGCATTCCTGTGGACCGGGGTGCGCCTGGCGCGGCTCCGGATGGCGCCCAGCCAGGCGGCGTCTAAGCAGGCAGCGCGGCAAGTGCTGGTCGCCAGCGTCTTCTATCTTCCTTTGCTCTTCGCGCTGATGATGCTGAACGCGGCGTGAGTGGAGCTGACCGTCGCGGAGCGCGCAAGTCGCAGTCACGAGCCACCCGCTGTGCCTGAAGCCGTCATTCAGCTTGAGAACCTGAGCCACCGCTATGACGAACGGTTGGCGCTCGATGGTGTCTCCTTCGGAGTGTGGCCGGCAGAAATCTTCGGTCTATTGGGACCGAATGGCAGCGGCAAGACCACGCTGTTCCGTATCCTCTCCACGCTGATGCTGCCGACGTTGGGGCGGGCGGTGATCCAGGGTTTTGACGCCGCGCGCCAGCCGGCGCGGGTGCGCCGCGCGATCGGCGTGGTGTTCCAGGCGCAGAGTATCGATCCCAAGCTGACTGCGGCGGAGAATCTTTGGCACACCGGACATCTGTACGGTCTGCACGGGGGCGCGCTGAAGTCACGCATTGCCGAAATGCTCGGCAGGGTCGGGCTGGCGGAGCGCGCTGGCGATCGCGTGGAAACTTTTTCAGGCGGAATGCAGCGGCGGGTGGAGTTGGCCAAGGGACTGATGCACCGTCCCTCGGTGCTGCTGCTGGATGAGCCTTCGACTGGCTTGGATCCGGGGGCGCGGCGCGACCTGTGGCTCTACTTGAAGACACTGCGCGACGAGGAGCACGTCACGGTGCTGGTCACCACGCACCTGATGGAAGAAGCTGAGCACTGCGATCGCCTGGCCATCCTGAGCGAAGGCAAGTTGGTGGCGCTGGGTACGCCTGCGGAACTGAAGCGTGAGATCGGAGGCGATGTCATCCTGATGGAGGCCCAAGATCCGGCATCGCTGGCGCGGAGGATTGCTGAGCGCTTCGGTGGAAATCCTACAGTCATTGATGGCAAGGTGCGGCTGGAGCGAGAGAACGGTCATCGCTTCGTGACCGACGTGGTGGAAGAGTTTGCGGGCGAGATTATCTCTATCTCAGTAAGTAAGCCCACGCTTGAGGATGTGTTCATCGATCGCACCGGGCATCGTTTCTGGAATGAGACCGCAGCGCCGCCCGCCAAGTAGAATGTAGACAAGTCCAAGGCATGGCACACACCAGCAGCATCCCCGCGGAAGCCGCACAGAACCCCGCCGTCAGCGCGCCTGCGCCGGTGCGTACCAGCGCGGCGCTGGCCGTGTTCTCGCTATGGTGGCGGGAGATCGTGCGCTTCTACCGTCAGCGCAGCCGGGTGATGGGCGTGATCTTGTCGCCGCTGGTGTTTTGGGTGGTGATCGGCTCAGGCTTCGGGAATTCGCTGCGGCCGGATGCTACCGGCGGCGGCGGTCATTACCTGGAATATTTCTATCCGGGCGCGCTGATCATGATCGTGCTGTTCACCTCGATCTTCGCCATGATGTCGGTGATCGAGGACCGGCGGGAAGGATTTCTGCTGTCGGTGCTGGTGGCGCCGGTGAACCGGTCGGTGATTGTGCTCGGCAAGGTGCTCGGCGGGACAACGCTGGCGACCATCCAGGGGCTGGTGTTCCTGGTGTTTGCGCCCGCGGTGGGCGCGCAGGCCGACGCGGCGCATCTGGTGCTGGTGGTGGTGATCGTTTTCCTGGTTGCGTTCTGCCTTACCGCGCTTGGTTTTGCGGTGGCGTGGCGGATGGATTCGGCGCAGGGGTTCCACGCAGTGGTAAACCTGTTCCTGATTCCGCTGTGGCTGCTCTCGGGCGCGCTATTCCCTATTCGCGGGGCGTCGGGATGGATCCGCGCCATCATGCGGGCCAATCCGCTGACCTATGGCGTGGAAGGCTTGCGGGCGGCTCTGTTTCCGGCGACGCACAGTCGAGAGTTCGGGCTGGGGGCGTCGGTTGGAGTGCTGGCGGTGTTTTCTGCGATTGTGTTCGCCATCGCGTTCGTGATTGCCAACCGGCGCAGCACCAAGCCGGCAGCTTAGCATGGACTACGCGCTCTTCCCTGCCCTGAACGCTACGCTGAATGGCACCAGCGCCGTGCTCATCGCCGTTGGGCGGATGCTGATCCGGCGAGGGCGAGTGCTGGCGCATCGCTCGTGCATGATCGCAGCGGTGGTAACCTCGAGCCTCTTCCTGATGTCATACCTCTATTATCACTGGCAGGTTGGGTCAGTCCGATTCGAGGGGCAAGGCTGGATCCGGCCGGTGTACTTTGCGATCTTGTTCTCGCACACGGTTTTGGCCGCCGCGGTAGTGCCTCTGGTGATTGTGACGCTCGCACGCGCGCTGCGCGAGCGCTTTGACCGGCATCGGAAGATTGCGCGCTGGACCTATCCCATATGGCTCTATGTGTCGGTGACCGGCGTGGTGATCTACGTGATGCTGTACCACCTCTATGCTGCTTAACAAATGACGAATGTGCGGTTGAAGATCGATATCGGCGGGACGCGAGGCGATGAAGCGTGGCGCAAGCTCCAGCATTTCGGGGAAATCCAGAGTGCCTCATTCGGGGCAGAGTTCGGCTCGAGCGGCGAGTGCAAGCATCCGCCCAATGCGCTGCACAGCAAGGGCGAGTGGCGCGGGGCGCTGATCAGGCTGTCCACCTCGCTGCTGGCGCAGTACGCCGTCTCGCACTACCTCGAGCAGGAGCGGGTGCTGGATGCGGACATCGAATGAATTGCGTAAATGAGTAATTTGAGAATTGGGTAATTGAATGGCTGAGAGCGACACCACCGTAATTGCCGGCACCCAGCCGGTGGTCAAGCGCAAGCCGATGGCGCGGCGGACGAAGATCGTCTTCTATGTCGTGGCGTGGCTGATTGTACTGATGCCGTTCCTGTTCTGGCGGAGCACGTGGTTTGGCCGGCAGTTGAGCGACCGCGAGATCGCCAGGTATCTGCGCGACGACCCCAAGCCGCGACACATCCAGCACGCCCTGGTGCAGGTCGGGGAGCGCATGGCGCGCGGCGACAAGGGTGTGGGGCAATGGTATCCCGAACTGGTGCGCCTGGCCCGCCATCCCGTGGAAGAGATCCGGAACACAGACGCATGGGTCATGGGCCAGGACACGTCGTATGCTTCCTTCCGCCGAACCCTGCTCACCATGCTTGACGACGTCGCCCCGACGGTGCGGGCCAACGCGGCACTGTCGCTGGTGCGCTTTGGGGACGCCGCCGGCCGGCCGCAAATTGTCTCCATGCTGCAACCGCTGGTCGTCACGGCGCCGGCCGCGGGTCGCCTCGTTGCGGTCGCCAAAACAGGCGATGCTGCCAACCACGGGACCTTGCTGGCGAAGCTGGAAGAAGGGAGCCAAGCCCATGAGGTGCGGGCGCCGATCACCGGCAGGATCAGTTCCGTGCAGGCGCAGAGAGGATCGCAGGTGGCCGCCGGGCAGCAGTTGTTGGTAATCGATCCGGGCACCGAGCAGGTGTGGGAGGCGCTGCGTGCCCTGTCTGTAGTGGGGCAGCCGGAAGATCTGGCGGCGGTACGGCCCTACAAAGCCGCATCAGCAAACCGTCCCAAGAGAATCGAAGAGCAGGCGGCGGCGACGGAGAGGGCGATTCTGCAAAGAGCGGCGCGGTAGTTGGCTCCACACCTCTCATTTCTCATGGCGTCCCCTAATCGCGTGCATCTTTCAGCAAACCGCCAGCCTCACCGCTGGGTTTCGGCGGCCGAGGTACTCCTGGGCGGGGCGATTGTCATCGGCCACAACGTGTTCCATGTTGTACCGAATGAGGTCCCAATCCTGTTTGTAATCGGGTGGATCTCGTTGCGGCTGCGTGATGGCGGGTGGAAAACTGTCGGGCTTACACAGCCGCGGAGCTGGGGCCGCACGATTGGCATCGCCCTGGCTGCGGCGGTGTTCCTGCAACTGGTCAGTGAATACGTGACAGTTCCGCTGGTCACGCACTGGACGCATCGTCCGCCTGATCTATCCTCCTTCAAGCCCATCATCGGCAACGTCAAGGCTGCACTGGCAGCGTTCGCGCTGATCTGGACCTTTGCCGCCTTCGGCGAGGAGATGGTCTATCGCGGCTACCTGCTCACGCGTGCTGCGGACCTGGGCGGCCGTAGCAATGCTGCCTATTGGCTGGGACTGGCGTACGTGACAGTGCTGTTTGGATTCGGGCATTACTACCAGGGGGCGGCCGGGGTGGTGGACACGGCAGTATCGAGCATGGTTTTCGGCGCAGCCTACCTGCTGTACGGGCGAAACCTCTGGGTCCCGATCCTGGCGCACGGGTTTTCCGACACCATAGCGCTGCTGTTGGTCTTCTTCAATCTGGTGCCCGAGCTGCGGAAGTAGCGTCGGCGGCGTTCGCAGGCTCGTCCCTACGGGACTTGTTGAGACGTTGCCATCGACCCAGCGCTGAAGCGCTGGGCTAAGCAAGAGCGTGCCTCCGGCACGAGAGCGCTAGAAGGAAATGCCCAGCCGAGGGCGGCTGGGCTACACAAGTTTCGAAAGAAGATAGCGTGTGGTTTTTAAAGGCCCTTTCTATTAGAGTTTGCGGCCACATGAAAACCTGCATGGTCGTTCTCTTTCTCCTTGCAACTATTGCAACGCCGCAATCCGCGCCCAGCGCGGCTGAGATCGATGCCATCTATCCCGACATTGAAGCGCTCTACATAGATCTCCACCGCACCCCGGAGCTGTCCCTGCAAGAGCAAAAGACGGCGGCCAAGATGGCGGACGGGTTGCGACGGCTTGGGTTTGAGGTCACAACCGGTGTGGGCGGAAACGGCGTGGTGGGCGTTCTGCGCAACGGCTCGGGACCAACCGTGATGGTCCGCACCGACATGGACGCATTGCCGGTGGAGGAAAAGACCGGCCTTCCCTACGCCAGCCGGGTGAAGGTGAAGGACGCCTCCGGCGCCGAGGTCGGGGTAATGCACGCTTGTGGTCACGATGTGCACATGGCGGCATGGATGGGGACGGCGCGGCTGCTAGCGGGCGCGAAACAGCGGTGGCGGGGAACGCTGGTGATGATCGCGCAGCCGGCAGAAGAACTCGTAAAAGGCGCTCGCGCTATGCTCGACGATGGTCTATTCACGAGGTTTCCGCGGCCCGATTTCGCAGTCGCAATCCACGATTTCAATGACCTTCCGGCGGGCAAGGTCGGTTATGTCTCCGGGTACATGCTGGCTAACGTCGACACGGTTGACATCACTATTTTCGGGAAAGGCGGGCACGGAGCGTGGCCACACACCACCGTGGATCCGATCGTGATCGCCGCCCGGACCATTGTTAGCCTGCAGACGATCGTGGCGCGAGAGATTGACCCCATCGATTCGGCGGTCATCACGGTAGGCTCCATCCATGGAGGCACCAAGCACAACATCATCCCTGACGAGGTGCGCCTGCAACTCACGGTGCGCTCTTTCAAAGATGACGTGCGGAAGCATCTGCTGAGCGCCATCGAGCGTGTGACCCGGGCGGAAGCGGCGGCGGCTGCGGCGCCGACACCGCCTGCAGTGAAGATCACGGCCGGTGCCTCGGCCACGTACAACGATCCCAAGCTGACCACGCGCTTGGTGACTGCCCTGCGCCGCAGTCTGGGCGAGGCGAATGTGGAGGAGGTGTCGCCCAAGATGGGTTCCGAAGACTTTTCGGAATATGGCCAGGCAGGCGTTCCAGCCGTGATGCTATGGGTGGGCGCGGCTGACCCGGCGAAACTCGAGGCGGCAAAGGCCAGCGGGACGTCGCTGCCCTCGCTGCATTCGGCCACCTTCGCTCCTGATCGCGAGCGCACGCTGCGTACCGCAATCCAGGCCGAGACGGCGGCGGCGCTAGAGTTGTTGGGAAAGCCGTGATCCTTGTTCGCGTCGTCCCTGATACGCCACAAGCTCTTGCAGAGCGCACCCGGGCAACCAAGAGGCACGGCGGAATGCTGCGATAAGCATGATGGCCGTAGGGGGCTTTTGCCCATTCCTAATGCCGTTTCTTTCCTTGAATCTTCTGTTCTTCAGGGTATAATGCGACGCTTTTTCAGGTCTCGACGGGTCGCACAAATCGGGTCTTTCCCACTCCGGTCGGCCACCAAGGCTCACACGCAGAGCTCACTGACGGCCTAAACAACTCGACATCGGCTAAGTTGGCCAAAGGGAAACGACATGAAACCTCACGTCGGCCGAACCCCTGGAAACCTGCTTCGAAAACTCTATAAGCGGCAGACGCTGGCTCTCCTGCTGCTGATTTGGGCGCCGCTACTGGTGGCGCAACAGCTCGTGGATGATGCCACGTCTAGCTCCACAGGGACCGAAGTCCAAGTCCCTGCCGCACCTGCGGAGAACGAATCTGCTGAGGGAGACACATCCAGCGGACATGGTATCCCTTCAAATGCTGAGCTCCTGACATCCAAGCCGGAAATCGCAGCGCTGATTCGGCCAGTGAAACCCACGCAAGATCCTGGAGCGCCGCTGCATCCGAGCAACAGGAAGCTAGTGCTCGGGACCGAAGTTTTCAAGTGGGCGGCGTTGGTTGCCGACGTGGAGAGCACGCAGGCCGGTTTGAACTCAGGACGCTGCCAGGAGACCAATCCGCTGTATGGCAAAAATCCTTCGCGCCTGAAGATGTATGGACTAGCGGTCCCTGTGCTGGGGCTGCATACCTATCTGGCCAAGCGGCACCAGCGTCGGAATCCCCGCAGCAAGCTGTGGGCGATATCGAACATGTTCATCGGCGGGATGCACAGCTACGCAGCCGCACGAAATTTGCGCTGTTTTTAAAGGGCGGTTGGAACGCACCTGGCGATCCCGTAGGAAGGCGTGACGGTTTCTTAGTACGGCATGACGCCGATTTCTTTTTCGACCTCGGGGGTGTCGACCATGACGATGGCATCCCAGGGGCAACCATCGAGGAAACAGCCATCCGGGCCTTTACTCAGGCACTTCTTGCAGCCAATGCAGAGTATGGGGTCCACCTGGATGCGGCCAAAGGGGGGATTGTCCTGGTCGGGGACCCAGAACATGCAGTCCTCGACCGGGCAGTACTCCACACAGGCGGGCGAACCAGCGCAGCCGGTACAGCACTCGGTGATGACAGCCAGCTCCTTTGGTTTCTTCTTGCGCGGGTTGGTGAGGCCCTTGGAGCGGGGTTCCTCTTTGAGTTCGTCCGGTACCCAGCCGGCGGGTTTGGTTGCAGGTCCGGTAGCCATTCAACCGCATTATAGCGGCAATTCAGAACGGGCGTAACGGCGGGCGAGGCGCACGCTGCGCGGGGGTGCAGCAGGACCCGCCTTCTCAGCCCCTCAGAGTCGCAGGCCCTGTCTTAAGGCCAGCTGCGCTTCTTGGCCATGTCAACCACATTGGCGGCCTGGCTGTGTGGCTTGGACACGGGCTGTTCGGCTAGGGGATCACCGTCCGACTCGGACATGATGCGCCCTGCCAGGCGCAGCGCTTCGATCTCCTCCGCGAGTTTCTTGGCTTGCGATTCCTTCTCACGGAGAACTTCCAAGACGTTTCGCATGACGATATCCACGCGTCCGACTATAGGGAACATCCAGACAGCAGGCACAATTACGAAAGTACAGGGTTGGTGGACAGCCGGCTATGAACCATAGATTCGGCGGCGGGACACGTCCCTAGACCGTGACAAGGCCACTTATTGCTAGGATGGCGACATAAGGCAAACTCCGGAAAACGTCCCCGGTTTTCCTGTGAAAACAGGTGTCTGATCGCTCTTATGCACACCGCATCCGAATCCACTGCCAAGCCCACGCCGAGTTCAGCCGAGGCCGGCGCGCTGACTTCCGAATTGCTGCTGGAGATCGCAGAACGCGCGCAGAGCTTCACCGATGCCACTGGAGTGGCCATTGCCCTAACGGAAGGGGAGGAGATGGTCTGCCGGGCGAGCTGCGGCAGCTCGGTGCCTGATCCCGGAAGTAAGCTGCGCACGGAAGGAAGCTTCACCGGACTGTGCGTGCGCAGCGGCGAAACTATGCGCTGCCAGGATGCTCGCAACGACCCGCGAGTTAATGCAGCCGCGTGCCAGGCGCTGGGGATCCGGTCCATGGTGGTAGTACCGCTGCGCGGCCAGCGCAAGGTAGCAGGTGTGCTGGCGGTGTTTTCGAAAACTGCGCAGGCGTTTTCCAGCACGCATGTCTCGATACTGCAAACTTTGGGCGAGGTCATTGAAGCGCTGCTGCGGGAGGGCGGGTCATTGCCCAGTGGGGCACAAGTGCAACCACCTTCTCCGATGAGACTGGCGGAAGCGCTGCGCCGGGCAGCGGAGGAAGATGCACCCCCCCAGATGGCTGCATTCATCGGCGACGTCAGTGCAGATGCGCACAGTGACCATGCGGCTACGGCCCTCCAGAGCAAACCGCCCGCCAAAAAGATAATGACTCATCCTTCGCCGACCGCGCCGCCACGGCCGGTCCCGGCTCAGCGGGCAATGCCGGTCGAGCCGATCCACGAGCCGTCCTTGCCGGTCGAGCGGGTGGAGCCTGGCCACGAGCTCGTGGTTCCCGTCGCCGAGGCGGTGGAACCGACCTACCACGAGCACGAGGCGCACACCTCGTCAAGTGCGGCGAACGAAGACGAACAAGTGCTGGTGGTCAGCGGGAAAGCAAAAACCAAGACGGCCGGAAATATGATGGTTGTGGGCGCGGTGCTTGTCACAGCCACAATGCTGGCCGTGGGCGCGTGGGTGCTTTACGTAAGGGCGAGCAACAGCGCCGAAGCGAGTGCCAGCGCTCTCACAACGGAGCCAGCAGCAAACGTGGGAACGCCCGCGGCGCCGACCAACACCCCCGCGCAGCAACCAGTGCGGGTGCCACTACAGCCAGTCACGCCGCGAAACGCCGCAACCACGGCAGCTAGCACGGCCAAAGAAAAACCCGGTCGCGAGGCGGTGAGTGCGGAGCCTGATCCCCGCGAAATGGCGCCAGTGGTGGTGGTCAACGAGCTGCCAAAAGGACTGCGAGGTCCCGGGAACAACGGGGAAGAAGCTCCCGAGGCGCCCGCGCTGGCGATGGCCGAAAGTTCTCTTCCCGCGCTTTCGCGCCCCATCAGCATGCCGGTTTCGGGGCCGCAGGCGTCGAAGCTCGTACCCGGCAAGCCGATCCACCGCGTGATGCCGCAATATCCCGAGATTGCCAAACGGCTGCGACTGGAAGGTGTGGTGGTGTTGCATGCTGTTGTCTCGCCGGAAGGCAATGTGGGCGATGTGAAGGTGGTGAGCGGCAATACCCTGCTGCATAACGCCGCGCTAGCGGCCGTTAAGCAGTGGCGGTACAGTCCTTCCTTGTTGAACGGGAAAGCGGTGGAGAGCGCGGTCGAGATTCGCCTGACGTTCCAACAACCAAAATAGCAGTGGCCAGTGGCTGGTGGCGCGGCCGCGCACAAACAGCTAACTCCTTTTCCGCTGTTATCATTCTCATGACATTTTGCCCGGCCGGAGTATCATTGGGAGCCCAAAACAAAGGGGAGGCGCGATGAAACTACGCGGCTGCGGCACCGCCCTGGTGACACCCTTCAAGGCAGACGGCTCCATCGATGAGCCCGCGCTGCGCTCGCTGGTGGCGTGGCAGGTGGAGTCCCGCATTGATTTCCTGGTCCCCTGCGGCACCACCGGCGAGACGCCGACGCTCAGCAGCGAGGAGTGGCTGCGGGTCATTGACATCACCATCGAGGTCGCGTCGGGGCGGGTGCCGATCGTGGCCGGAGCAACTTCGAACGCCACCCGCGACGCGGTGGAGAAGGCGCGAGCGGTAGCGTCGCGCAAGGGCGTGGACGCCATCCTGACCGCCACGCCGTACTACAACAAGCCTACACAGGAAGGCCAGTACCAGCACTTCAAGGCCATCGCCGAAGCAGTGGACAAGCCGCTGATCCTGTACAACGTTCCCGGGCGGACGGGAGCGAACCTGGAGCCGGCAACGTTGGGCCGCCTGGCACAGATCAAGAACATAGCCGCGGTAAAAGAAGCCAGCGGCAACTTGTCGCAGATCGCTGACGTCTTCAACGCGGTTCCCGATGATTTCCTGGTTTTTTCTGGAGACGATGCCGTCACTCTGCCGGTGATCGCGCTGGGCGGAGCGGGCGTGATTTCGGTGGCGTCCAATGAGATTCCGGTGGAGATGGGAGCCCTAACCCGCGCAGCGCTGGCTAACAAGTGGAGCGATGCGCGGTACATTCATCGCAAGTACCTGCCGCTGATGCAAGCCAATTTTATCGAGTCGAATCCCATTCCGGCCAAGGCCGTGCTGGCCATGATGGGGCGCGTCGAGGAGAACTATCGCCTGCCGCTGGTGCCCATGAAGAAGGACAATCGCGCAAAGCTGGAGAAGATCGCGCAGGATTTGGGCCTGCTGAAGAAAGCGGCCTCGGGATTCTAGTTAGTCGCCAGTTGCCAGTCTTCGGCATGGCAGGTATGCAAGGTTCGTTCTCCTTGCGCTAAGACACCCTGATAAAGCAGCTCGTAATCGTCCGCGAGGCGCGCAGCCGAGTGGAAAGCGTCGACGCGCTTGCGCGCCGCGCTCGGGTCGAGGCCGCTGGCCCGCGGCAGAACCGCTGCCATCTCCTCCACCGAGTTCACCAGGAAGCC
>DASYTX010000113.1:0-3234 GCA_036001865.1 Terriglobales bacterium | reverse complement strand
TGCAAGACACAGTGCCAAGGCCCAGCCCAGCGCCAGCCCCAGTCCTGCCAGCCGGAAGGTCACGGGCAGCCGCTCTCGCAGCAGTTCGCGCACGGGACGTTGCAGCGTGCGCGATTCGCCCAGGTCACCGCGCAACGCGTTGTTGAGATAGGCGAGGTAGAACTGGGTAATGTTGCGGTCGGCGGCGCGTTCTGCCCGGATGGCCTGCACGCTTTCTGCGCTGAGCCGGCTGTCGAGTTGCCGCTCGTCAACTTGGAAACCGGGCGCCAGGCGCACCATGGTGGCGGACAGAAAACCGCCCAGCAGCGCAGTGGCTGCGATGGCCAGCAGGTGTCGGGCTAGAGTGCGCGTCCACATCCGTTCCTACTCAAATCAGTTCACCGGCGCGGGCACGGGACGGTCGGCCGCATCCACCAGCCGGTCGGACTGCTCGTGGTGGAGCTGCTTGACGATGTACATCTTGCGGTCGGCCTCGGTGAGCAGGTGCTCGGCGTCGGTGCCATCCTCGGGATAATGCGCCGTGCCCACGCTCAGGGACAGCAGGTCTTCGCCGCAGACCTCGCGGCCCGCCTGCATGGCCAGCTTTACGAGGTGGCTGGCCTTTTCCTCGGCGGCGCTGGCGTTCATCCCCGGCGCCACGATCACGAACTCGTCGCCGCCCATGCGGGCCACGTAGTCGTACTCGCGGCATACCGACTTCACCAACTGGGCGAACAAGCGCAACACCTTGTTGCCTTCCAGGTGACCGAAACGGTCGTTGATCTGCTTGAAGCCGTCGAGGTCGCAGACCATCACCGCCAGCGTTGAGCTGGTGCGCTTGCAGCGCGCCAGTTCGCGGTCCAAGTGCAGGAACAGCGAGCGCGCATTGGGCAGCCCGGTGAGGTAGTCGGTAGTGGCCGAGCTTTCCGCCTGTTGGTACTTGAGCGCATTCTCGATGGAGAGCGCCACCTTGGAGCTGATCGCCAGCAGGATGCGCAGGTGGTCCGTGGTGAAGGCGTCGCTTTCGCCCTTGTAGAGCGTAAGCACACCCACTACGCCGTTCAGGCCGTCCAAGGGTACGGACATGGCTGAACGTAGGGTGCTGAACTTGGTGGGATCGTTCAGGTAACCAGGCTCGACCGAAGGATTGCCGTTGACGATGGGCTTGCGGTTCTGCGCCACCCAGCCGGAAAGCCCCTGGCCCAACGGGATCTCCAGCGAGGAGAACAGGCGGAAGTTGTCGCCGCTGACGTGCTGCGGTATCAGCCGGTCTTCGCGCCGGATATAGATAGCAATGGAGTCGTAAGGGACCAGCTTCTTCAAGCGCACCGAGAGCACGGACAACGTCTCATCGAGGCTGAGCGATGCGCCGAGGTCGTGGCTGAGCTCGAACAAGGTCTGCGCTTCCTGGCGGGCAGCGGCAATGGAGGTGAGGAAGCCGCCTTCCCCGGTCGCCATTGGCGCGTCGATCCGCTCGAAGCCGGCGGCGGGCGCGGATCCCTTCTCCACCTTTAGGTTGGTGGAGAGCTTGGTACGCTCCACATGTCCGGACTGCGCCTGCGCCATCTGCTCCAGCTCCACGTAGCGGCGCTTCATGATCTCTACCACCTGCGGGTCGAAATGCTTGCCGGCCAGGGCCGCCACGCGCTCCATGGCCTCATCCAGCGGCAGGGCGCGGCGATACTGGCGATCGGAGGCCAGCGCGTCCAGACAGTCCACGGCGGCCAGGATTCGCGCGCCGATGGGGATCTCTTCTCCCTTGAGGCCGTCGGGATAGCCGCTGCCGTCATACTTCTCGTGGTGCGAACGAACGACGGGGACGACCGGGTATGGGAAATTGACCCGCTCCAGGATCTCCGCTCCCACCAGGGGGTGGATCTTCATCTTTTCGAACTCTTCCGGCGTCAACCGCCCGGGCTTGTTGATGATGTGTTCCGGTACGGCCAGCTTGCCGATGTCGTGCAGCAGGGCGGCGGCGCGCAGGGCCTCAACGTCGGCCTCCGCCAGCCCTAGCTCCTTGGCGATCTCCAGCGCGTAAACGCGGACGCGCTGCAGGTGATCGTGGGTGGTGTGGTCCTTGGCTTCGATGGCCAGCGCCAGCGCTTCAATGGTGCGCAGGTGCAGCCCGGCCATGTCCTCCACGTGCCGCTTCTCGTCTTCCAGGCGACCGAGATAGAGGCGGTAGGAGCGGAAGATCCAATAGATGATTGGCAGCACCAGCAGCGACGTCTGCCAGCCCACAAAACGGTTCACGAAACTGACCAGCCCCGCGATGGCCGCGCCTGCCAGGTAGTAGGGGAAGGACCAGAAGTAGCACTCGGCCCAGATCTTGCGGAACGTCTTCTCCTCGGTTAGCGAGATCACCACTGCCACCGGCAGGGTGTTGGCCAGGAAGTACGCGCAGGCCGCCGCCACCAGCATCAACGGCACGCTGTGCCGCAGGAGGTTTTCCAGGCTGTGATAGACGAAGAACGACAAGCCGATGGCCGTGGCCATCATGCTGAAGACATTGAACAGCACCTTGATCGGCTTGGGCGCTCGCTTCACATTCCACAGGCACTGCACCAAGCTGGAGGCGCAGCCGATGACCAAGGTCTCGGGGAAACTCAGCTCCAGGATGCCGATGAGGATGAACAGGAAATTCACCGACATCGTGCCGTCGATGCCGGGTAACTGGACCTTCAGGCCGGAAGCCAGCATCGCGATTCCCAGGTAGCAGACGAAGCGCAGCAAGTCCTGCGACTCCCACTGCGAAAACCCGGCGACCACGACGGCAAAGCCGACGGCGGCGGTCAAGTAAACGAAAAGCTTGGCTCGGAGCGGCATGGGGATGTCAGATTTATCCGTTGCCGTTAAACGCACGCGGATTGCCATCGCCAGCCTGCGGGGCTGCAGTCGTTCACGCAGCGTTTTCTGCAAGTTGCCCATCTCGATCTTTGGCTGAAGCCCGCGCCAGACGCGCGACGGCGACAAGAAGTCTCAGCGCCCGCAGACATTCTGTCGCGTCGCCAGCAGACGATGCCTAACATTGTGCTGAACGTGCAGGTTTGTGCACGTTACGTTGGGTCGTGCACCGTGGAAGTGGCCGCGGTTGCCAGCCCAAAACGGCATTGCGGTTTGAAAATGGGCGGCGCGTCGCCGGCGCCGCCCTAACGCTTTAGTAGTCTCCCCTGACGCCCATGGGCATGGTGTCGGCGTAAGACTGGCTGGCGCCCCAGATCACGCTGGAGCCCCAGATCAAGCTGAAGCCCTGCG
>DASYTX010000112.1:0-3809 GCA_036001865.1 Terriglobales bacterium | reverse complement strand
TAACGCCCAGCCGCGAAGCGCGACTAGGCGTTAGGCCAACCATGCCAGCGGAGGTGAGCTGCTTTGTAAAAACTCAGCTTGAAATTAGTCATAGAAGGTCCGATGAACGTGGCCGCCGTCGAGGCGATTGCCACGGCGATTGACGAACACGAACGTCGAAATCGGCCGGCCGAAGAACTGCTCGCGGCGCCGGAGGTACTCGCCCAGCACGGCGCAGGTGGAACGATGGATGGGCACGAGGCGCGAGCGGCCGAGCTTGGCAGCGCGGATCGTCAGGACACCCTGATCGAGGTCGACGTCGCCGAGCCTCAGGTTCAGTGCCTCGGAGATGCGCAGGCCCGTCACGCTGAGCAGGCCGAGAAGGCAATGGAACACCCATGGCCGCAGGGGCGTCGACGGCCAGGATGTCGGCAATTGCCGCGCCGCATCGAGCAGGCGCTGCACCTCCTCCTCGGTGTACAAGTAAGGCTTGGCCCGGGTGGATCGGTACGGGAGCAATCCCGGCGGTGGCACTTCGGTCAGGGCATCGGTGGCGCTTCGGTAGCGGGCGAAGCCGCGCACGAAGCCCAGGCGCCGAGCCCACTCCGCAGGCTGGACGGAGGGCGCCTGTGCCCATTCCAGCGCCAGGCAGGTCGTGATGTGCAGGGCCTCGCGCTCCTCCATGAAGTTGACGAAGCGCGGCAATGTCAGGGACTCATCATGCATCTTGAACCCCAGGCCACGCCGCAACGCAAGGTACTCCTGCAAGGCGTCGCAAAGCGAGTTCATGGCGCCTCTCCCGGCCAGGCCAAGGCCAGGGTGCGCAGCGTTTCCAGATCGACCTTGGCGTAGAGGCTGGTGGACTGGGGGCTGCGGTGGCGCAGCACCTCGCCGATCTCGGGAAGCGATGCCCCGTGCCGCAGCAAGCGTACGGCCAGGGCGTGCCGGAACTGGTGCGTGCCCCAATGCGGCGCTTCGACATGGGCTCGACGGAGCGCGCGGCGTACGATCGAACCGATTCCGTATGAACCTTCCTTGATCCCTCGAATCGGGGCATTCAATCGCAGGAACAGATGCCGATCCTCGCTCCTCGGTCGCCCGTTGGCGAGATAGGCGGCGATGGCCTCGCCCACGTCCGTGGGCAGCGGCAGGAGGCCATCACGCCCACCCTTGCCGCGCACTCGCAAGCAACCGCCGTCCCAGTCGATGTCGTGCAGTTGCAGCCGTGCGATCTCGACTGCGCGTAGCCCGAGCCGCGCCAGGAGCAGCAGCACGGCGCGGTCACGTCGGCCGACAGCCGTGTGGCCATCGCAGCTGTCGAGCGCACGCTGCGCGTGTTCGGCCGAGATCGCTTTGGGCAACTGTGGCGTCGTTGACCACGTCGCCACGGTCGGCACGCTGGCGATGAGCTCTGCGTCAATCTCACCGTAATACTGGGCATAACGGAGAAATGCGCGCAATCCTGTGACGACGTTCTTCACCGCGCTGGGTTGCATGCGTTGGGTCTGGCGCTGAATGAACTCGACGGCATCGGTGGCCTGAAGGGCGCCGAGCTGCACTCGCCCCTCGCCGAAGCATTCGATCAGGAATTGCCGTGCGGTTTTCGTGTAGCGGCTGACAGTGGCTCGGGCGAGGCCGCGTTCGTTGCGCAGGTGGCGTTCAAAGCCGGATGCCATCTCGTCGGCGGGCAAGATGGCCGCAGTCGGGACCGGCACGCACGTGCCTTGCTGGCGCAAGAAGTGCAACAGCTGATCCAAAACGCGCAACTCCTGGCGTAGCGTGGAGTCGCGGCGCGACCGGTGCCGCCGTGAACGACACTGGTATTGGGAAATGTGGCTCTCCTGCAGATCGCCCAGCGCCACGCCACGTCGGCCAAGCCAGCGATCGAAGGCCAGCGCGTGCCGCGCCTTGATGTAGACGACGTCAATCGCATACTGTTGGCTGACCAACGAAGCAACGTATGCCCCGAGGTGTGCCGCCAAGGGGCCAACGGCGCGGCCAACGAGCGTAGCGGCGCTCTCATAAGATCGTTCCATGATGTTCTCCTTACAGGCGGAAGTGCCTATCAAGGAGGATGGCAATGTCCAGCGAGGTTGGCGTCCGTCCGCTACAACTCAGCCTCCGTCGCGTCAACGGGACATAGTTCGGCACTGGACATAGTCAAGCTTATGTCCCGCGGGACATAAGCTGGAGACCACGGCGTTGTATGCCCAGGTCGCCACCGACATCCTGCGTGAGGTGGTCAGCCCCCTGGAGACCCTGTACCCGGTGTAGGCCACGGCCATGGGGCACTCCGCCCTGGAAGTCGCGGACATCTTTCGCACCCATGGACCGATCTGGCGGCAAACCGCCCACTTGAGCCTGGGCCAGCTCAAGGTCATGTCGGCCATTGAACAGTGCCGCAGTGCGGCGCTGGGTGGGCATGTGCTGCGCTGCGAAGACTGTGGTAAGGTCGAGATCGCCTACAACTCCTGCCGCAACCGGCATTGCCCGAAGTGCCAGGCCAGTGCCGCACGACGCTGGCTCGAAGCCCGCCAGGCCGATCTGCTGCCGGTCGAGTATTACCACGTGGTCTTTACCCTGCCGGCGCCGATCAGTGCCTTCGCCTATACCAACAAGACGCTGATCTACGGTTTGCTCTTCGACGTCGCCGCCGAAACCCTGCGGACCATCGCTGCTGATCCCAAGCATCTGGGTGCCCAGATCGGAGTGACCCTGGTTCTCCACACCTGGGGGTCGGCGCTAACCCATCATCCTCACGTACATGGCATCGTTCCCGGTGGAGGGCTGTCGGATGACGCTACGCGTTGGGTGGCCTGCAAACCAGGTTTCTTCCTACCTGTTAGGGTGCTTTCCCGGTTGTTCCGGCGGCGCTTCCTCGAGGAACTCGACAAGGCCCATCGTGCCGGGCGGTTGCTGTTCTTTGGGGAGCACGCCGGGCTCGCCGAGGCGACGGCCTTTGCCAAGTGGCTTGCACCGCTGCGCCAGTGTGAGTGGGTGGTCTATGCCAAGCGCCCGTTTGCCGGGCCGGCGGCGGTGTTGGCGTATCTATCCCGTTACACCCACCGGGTGGCGATTTCCAACCAGCGCCTGCTGGCACTGGATGAACGAGGAGTCACCTTCCGCTGGAAGGATTACCGCGCCAAGGGGCGTACCCGTTATAAGACGATGACACTCGGTGCGGACGAGTTCATGCGCCGCTTCCTGTTGCATGTGCTGCCTGGGGGCTTTCACCGCATCCGTCACTACGGCCTGATGGCCAATGCCGTACGCAGGGGGAATTTGGCCAGGGTGCGCGAGTTGCTACGGGTCGAACCTGCTGTCAAATCACCGCACGTTTCCGATGCGCCGGTCAGCTACACCCAACCGACCTTTGTGTGTCCACACTGTGGCACGCCGATGATCGTCATCGACGCCTTCGCACGTGGGGAAGCGATTCGTGCACCCCCTCCGTGGCGTGGCGCAACATGAGTGTGTGCGTTCATCAGTGGTCAAACCGACTGACGGCTCTTCGGCAAGTCGAGCCCAAAGGAGACGGCTGTGCCGGGTGGGAAATGACACGGACTTCTATTCGAAACGCCGTGACAAAATCGGAGGTTCAAGCGTGGCTTCTGAGCTTCTTACGGTGGTTTCCATCCGGTTACCCGAGCTCTCTACCGCATCAGGCCAAGGTGCGGCCCTTCAATTCGCCATAGTAATGTGGCTCGTTCAGGCTGCCTCGCTCAACCCCGCGGTTTCCTCCCTCGAGGCTTCTCCGACGCCTGCCCGCTCAATTCTGGTGCGGGCTCACCTGCCTGTGGGTAAGGGCAGGCATCGGACAACCCTTAACA
>DASYTX010000111.1:0-15122 GCA_036001865.1 Terriglobales bacterium | reverse complement strand
AATCCGCTGCGGCACGCAATGACGATGTGCCGCTGGTGCTGGTCAAGTACGCCGCGCTGGAACGCAGCGGGCAGATCGGCATCATTCCCAAACAGGAGCTGGAACAGAGCAGCAAAGCTGCGTGAGCAGGAGTCAGTAGTCAGGAATCAGTAGACAGGAGTCAGCCAGGAAGCAGGGGCTGAAGTGGGCAGCCCTCGCACTTGGCTTCTGCTTTCAGGCAATGTCGTTTCGCTGCAAGGACCAGCAGGGCGTGGAATTCGTTGTAGACCTGAGCTGCGGACGGGGCGCGGCGCACGACGTACTTGTGGCGGCGGGGCGGGTTGCGGGTTTCTCGTATCTCGTTGCTTGATAGAACCGGGGGTGGTGCCGAACGCAGCGCGTCTTCGACCATGGTTCGGATTTCGTCGTAGGATGCGCTGGCCGGAAGGATGCTGTGGCGGGCAAAGATGCGCCGCGTGTAGGCGTCCACCACGAACACGGGGTGGCCACCTGCGTACAGCAGGATGGAATCGGCGGTCTCCGGGCCCACGCCGTTCAGTGCCAGCAACTCGGCACGCAGTTCTTCGGTGGGGCGGGCAAACATGCGCGTGAGCGAGCCTCGGTAGTGCGCGTCGAGGTATCGGACAAAGTTCTTTAGGCGGCGCGCCTTCTGGCGAAAATATCCAGCCGGACGGATAAGTTGCTCGAGTTTGCGCCGAGGCATGGCGCGAACGCCGTCGACACTGAGCACACCGACGCGGCGCAGGTTGCGCAGGGCGCGCTCGACATTGCTCCAAGCGGTGTTCTGGGTCAAGATAGCGCCGGCGATGACCTCCAAGCGACTGCGCGCCGGCCACCAGTCCTGCGGGCCCCAGGCTTCAATCAGGGCGTCGTAATGGTGCCGAACGGTGGCGGTTGCTGCCATCTAGTGGAGTGTAAATGCAGGCGAGTGCGATTGCTCGTCCTAGGGAGCCCGAATACCGTTTTCACTCCCCCATCTCGGCGGTGAAAGATGGTGCCCAAGGAGTGCCCAAATCGGGCTACCCGAAGTACATGTCCCAAAGCGTCTAACTAGTTAATAATCTTAGACCTATTGGCGATTGACAGTTTCTGTCACTCGCCCTAACCTCGCCACAGTCGCAAGCGTTTTCAGGGGCCCCCTTACGTCTCGACCCTCGCGGATGGGGGACTTGCGTGCAACTTCGCGCGAATGGCTCGATAGGCGAGGGGTATGTCTCAGCGGCTGGGCGACCTCCTGGTGAAGGAGGGCGTCATCACGCCTGAGCAGTTAGATCAGGCGCTGGTGGAACAAAAGAAAAATGGCACGCGGCTGGGCTCTATCCTGGTCAAGCTCGGTTATCTTTCCGAGGAAGACGTCACCAACTTCCTGTCCCGGCAGTACGGCGTTCCCGCCATTAACCTCTCCTACTTCGACATTGATCCTTCGGTGGTCAAGCTGATCCCGCCGGAAACGGCCCGGCGCTACCAGATCCTGCCGCTGAGCCGGGTGGGAGCCTCGCTGACCATCGCCATGGTGGATCCCACCAATGTCTTCGCCATGGATGACATCAAGTTCATGACCGGCTTCAACATCGAGCCGGTGGTGGCCTCCGAAAGCGCCCTCCTGGACGGCATCGAGAAGGCCTACGGCACCGCCCAAGAAGAGGACCTGGAGGCGGTGATGGCGTCGGTGGGAGGAGACCTGGACGCCGATGTCGAGCTCCAGGCCGAAGAAGAAGACATCGGCATCACCGACCTGGAGAAGGCGGCCGAGGAAGCCCCCATCGTCAAGCTGGTGAACATCATTCTCACCGATGCGGTCAAACGCGGCGCCAGCGACATCCATATCGAGCCCTATGAGAAGGAATACCGCGTGCGCTTCCGCATTGACGGCGTGTTGCAGGGCATCATGAACCCGCCGCTGAAACTCAAGGATGCCATCACCTCGCGCATCAAGATCATGGCCAAGCTGGACATCAGCGAGAAGCGGCTGCCGCAGGACGGCCGCATCATGCTGAAGGTCAACCTGGCGGGCAAAAAGAAGCAGCTCGATTACCGCATCAGTACCCTGCCGACGCTGTGGGGCGAAAAGATCGTGCTGCGTCTGCTGGACAAGGAAAACCTGCAGCTCGACATGACCAAGCTAGGCTTCGAGCCGGAGTCGCTGAAGAAGTTTGAGAAGGCCATTCTGAAGCCCTATGGCATGGTGCTGGTCACCGGGCCCACGGGGTCAGGCAAGACCAACACGCTCTACTCTTCCGTCGCACGGTTGAATACTCCGGACACTAACATCATGACCGCGGAGGACCCGATCGAGTTCCAGCTTCCCGGGGTAAACCAGGTGCAGATGAAGGAGCAGATCGGGTTGAACTTCGCCGCCGCCCTGCGCGCTTTCCTGCGGCAGGATCCGAACATAATTCTGGTGGGCGAGGTGCGTGACTTCGAGACGGCGGAAATCGCCATCAAGGCGGCGCTCACCGGCCACCTGGTGCTCTCCACCCTGCACACCAACGGCGCGCCAGAGACCATTAGCCGCCTGATGAACATGGGTATCGAGCCGTTCCTGGTGGCCACATCAGTACACATGATTGTGGCGCAACGCCTGGTGCGCCGGATCTGTTCCGGCTGCAGCGAGGAGATCGAAGTCCCCTACCAGACGCTGGTGGAAGCAGGCTTTAATCCACAGGAAGCCAAGATGGTGAAGGTGCGCAAGGGCAAAGGTTGCGGCACCTGCAACAACACCGGCTATAAGGGGCGCACCGGCTTGTATGAGGTCATGGAGATTGACGACGCCGTCCGCGAGCTCATCCTGGTCGGCGCTTCCGCCATGGAATTGAAGAAGAAGGCCATCGAGCACGGAATGATCACCCTGCGACGCAGCGGGCTGCTCAAAGTGATAGATGGCGTTACCACTCTAGAGGAAGTAGCCCGCGAAACCGTTCACTGAGGAAGGACACGATGAATCTGACACTCAGCGACCTGCTGAAGAAGATGGTCGACATGGAGGGCAGCGACCTGCACGTGACCACCAACTCGCCGCCCCAGGTGCGGGTGCACGGCCACCTCACGCCCCTGGACATGCCGCCGCTGACCGCCGCCGAGACCAAGCAACTCGCCTACAGCGTGCTCACCGATGCCCAGAAGCACCGCTTTGAGGAGAACCTGGAGCTGGACTTCTCCTTCGGGTTGAAAGGACTGGCGCGCTTCCGCGGCAACATCTTCAATCAGCGCGGCGCCACTGCTGCCGTATTTCGCGTGATTCCTTACGAAATCAAGTCCTTCCAGCACCTTGGCTTGCCGGGGGTCGTATCCAGGCTGTGCGAAAAGCCCCGCGGCCTGATCCTGGTAACCGGTCCTACGGGATCGGGCAAGTCCACCACGCTGGCTGCCATGCTGGACAAAATCAACTGCGAGCGTCACGACCACATCATCACCATCGAGGACCCCATCGAGTTCGTGCACAGCCACAAGAGCTGCCTGGTAAACCAGCGCGAGGTGCACTCCGACACCAAGTCGTTTTCCAGCGCTCTCCGAGCGGCGTTGCGCGAAGACCCCGACGTGGTGCTCATCGGCGAGATGCGCGATCTGGAGACCATCGAGTCGGCGCTGCGCATCGCCGAAACCGGACACCTCACCTTTGGCACGCTGCACACCAACTCCGCGGCCTCGACCATCAACCGCATCATCGACGTTTTCCCCTCGCATCAACAGTCGCAGATCCGGGCGCAACTCTCGCTGGTCCTGGAAGGCATCCTTTGCCAGGCGCTGCTGCCCAAGGCCGGAGGCCACGGACGGGTGATGGCCATGGAAATCCTCGTGCCCAACGCCGCCGTCCGCAACCTGATCCGCGAGGACAAGATCCACCAGGTTTATTCCGCCATGCAGTCCGGCCAGGACAAGTTCGGCATGCAGACCTTCAACCAGTCGCTGGCCACGTTGTACATGAACAAGCAGATTTCGCTCGAAACCGCGCTGCAGCGTTCGTCTACGGCTGACGAGCTGCAGGAAATGATCAACCGCGGCGTGGGCGTGGTGCGTTCCCCAGCGGGTGCCCACGCCACGGCACGAAAGTAGGTCTCCAGGAATCTGGGTAGGATGGACGCGGCCTGAAGAACCGCGCACGGAGGAATCGAAATGCCAGTATTTACGTTCACGGGAAAGACCATGGCCGGGGCGCGGGTGTCAGGGGAGCGCGTCGCAGAGAGCAAGCAGGCGTTGGCCTCACAGTTGCGTCGCGAACGCATCGTCCCCGGCGCGCTCAAGGAGAAAGGCAAGGAGTTCGCTCTGCCTATGTTTGGGCGGGGCAGGGTGCCCACCAAGGACATCGCCATCTTCTTCCGCCAGTTCTCCGTCATGATCGACGCCGGCCTGCCCCTGGTGCAGTGTCTCGAGATCCTGGGCGCGAACCAGGAGAACGTGGCCTTGCAGAAATGCTTGAACGGGGTGCGCAACACGGTGGAAAGCGGCGCCACCCTGGCCAATGCCATGCGTGGCTATCCCAAGATCTTTGACGAACTGACCACCAACATGATCGATGCCGGCGAGACCGGCGGTATCCTCGACCAGATCCTGCAGCGCCTGGCCACCTATGTAGAAAAGGCGGTGAAGCTCAGGGCGGCGGTGAAGTCGGCCATGATCTATCCCGTGTCGGTCATCAGTATCGCCATTCTGATCGTGGGCGCTCTGCTGAAGTTCGTGGTGCCCATCTTTGCCAACCTGTTCGTCGGCCTGGGCGTGTCCCTGCCCCTGCCCACGCGCGTGGTCATGGGCGCCAGCCGCTTTGTGGGGCAGTTCTGGTGGGTGTTCATCTTCGGCGCTGTCGCCACTTACTTCGGTATCCAGCAGGCCCGTAAAGACCGACGCGGCAGGTTGCTGTTTGACCGCCTGCTGCTGAAGACGCCGGTGTTGGGCACCGTGCTACGCAAGATTGCCGTGGCCCGCTTCACTCGCACCCTGGGCACGCTGATCACCTCAGGTGTACCGATCCTGGAAGGTCTCTCCATCACCGCCCGCACCGCCGGCAACGCGGTGCTGGAGGACGCCTTGATGCGCGTGCGCAAGGCGATCGAGGAAGGGCGCACCATTGTGGATCCGCTCAAGGAGTGTGGGGTGTTTCCCAATATGGTGACGCAGATGATCGGAGTGGGCGAGGCCACCGGCGCCATGGACACCATGCTGCAGAAGATCGCTGACTTCTACGAGGACGAGGTCGATGTGGCCACCAAGGACCTGCTCACCTTGCTGGAACCTATCATGATCGCGTTCTTGGGCGTGGTAGTCGGCGGCATCGTGATCTCGCTGTACATGCCACTGTTCTCCATGATCAGCAAGCTGTCGGGCGGATAACGAGCTGGCGGGCTTGGCCCGGCGCAGTGGCAGCCGGCTGTGGGGCATCGCCCGCGGCCGGCCGCAAGGGCTGTAAAGTCTCACAGGAGGAGCACTCGCCGTGCGGCGGGGATGGAGAGGATGAGAGAGTTCAACGAGCGCACCTGGCTGGCGTGGTTGGTGAAGGTGCGCGTCATTGTAATTACCTTCCTGCTGGTGATCGAGCTGGCCATCGTGCGCCTGACCGACACCAACGTTCCCAAGCGCCTGTTTCTGGTTGCCATCCTGCTCTGGTATGTGACCTCGGCCCTGCACGCCGCGCTGCTCAAATACACCCAGAATTACCAGTTGCAATCGCGGCTGCAGGTGCTCTCGGATTTGGCCTTTGCCACTGCCGTCGTCTATCTCACCGGGGGAATCGACACTTCCTTCAATTTCCTCTACCCGCTCGTCATCTTCATGGCGAGCGTCCTGCTCTCCTCTACCTGGACGTACCTGGTCGCGCTGCTCTCCTTCATCCTGTTCGGGGCCATGGTGGAACTTTCCTACTTCGACCTGGTGCGCTCCTATTCGGTCACCAACCCGGACACCAAGTCACTGCAGGCCATAATCTTCATCAACCTGTTCGCATACCTGGCGATTGCCTATCTCTCCAGCAAACTCAGCAACCGCCTGCGGCAAGTGCACTTCGAGCTCGAAGACAAGAGCGGCGCGCTCGAAGACCTGCAGGCCCTGCACGAGAACATCATCAACTCCATGAGCGGCGGCCTGATCACTACGGACCTAGAGGGACGCGTCCGCTTCGTAAACCCTGCGGGGCAGCGCCTGCTGGAACGGACCACAACGATTCTGGCGGGCAAGCCTGTGGCCGAGATCTTCCTCGACCGGCTGCCGCCGGTCGAGTCCTACGCAGGCCGTGGTGAGGTAAGGTGCGCCGCTCCTTCCGGCGCGGAAAAAACCTTTGCCGTCACCGCCTCGGCGCTGGAAGTACACGACCGCGGCGTCATTGGCTATGTCTATACGCTGGATGACCTCACCGACATCCGCCGCCTGGAGCGCGAGGTGCGTATGCGCGACCGGCTGGCGGCCATCGGGCGCATGGCATCAGGGATAGCCCACGAGATCCGCAATCCGCTGTCGTCCATCGCCGGTTCGGTGCAGGTGCTCTCTGGTATCTCCGAATTGAACGAGGAGCAACGCACGCTGGTGGACATCGTGGTGCGTGAATCCGACCGCCTGAACGCCATCATCTCGGACTTCCTGGTTTACGCGCGCGACAAGAGCTACAAGCTGGCGCCACAGGATTTGGTCCTGCTGCTTCAGGAGACACTCGGCGCGCTCGAACACCATCGTGGTGGGATGAGCCTGCAAGTGGTGCGGCGGTTCCAGCCTGCGGAGGCCTATGCCCTGGTGGACCGCGACCGCATCCGCCAGGTTTTCTGGAACATCTGCGACGCGGCTTCGCGCGGCATGCCGCAAGGTGGCACCCTCACCGTCACTCTGGCGCCGGCCGGCGAGAACTGGCGAATCAGCTTTGCCGACACCGGCAAGGGCTTTACCGCGCAGCAAGTCGAGAAAGTTTTTGAACCCTTCCAGGCGCAGCTCGAGGGCGGCACGGGTCTGGGACTGGCCATCGTGTACCAGATTGTGCAGGCCCACCAAGGCAAGGTGTCCGTGCGCTCCGCGCCCGGCGGCGGTACTGAGTTCATTGTTGACCTGAAACAGGCCGAGCGCGGCCGGCCTGCGGTGGAAGTTGCGCCGGCGGAAGCTGGAGCGGAGGTGGCGCATGGCTAACATCCTGGTCTGCGACGATATGCGCGCCATCTGTGGGGTGCTGGACATCGCCCTGCGCAAAGAGGGGCACAAGGTCGAGACTGTCACCTCCGGCGCCGATGCCATCAAGAAACTGGACTCCGCGATCTACGACGTGCTCGTCAGCGATATCAAGATGCCGCAGATCGACGGCATCGAGGTGCTGCGACACGCGCGCAAGGTTTCGCCCGACTCTGCCGTGGTGCTCATCACCGCTATCGAGGACTATGAAGCGGCCGTGCAGGCGATCAAGGCGGGCGCCTTCGATTACATCCACAAGGGTCCGCACCTGATCGAAGAAGTCGCCGTGGCCATCGATCGCGCCCTTGAAACTGTCGCCCTGCGCCGGCAGAACATGGCTTTCAAGCGCGACGCCGCCAGCCGCAACTCCCTGGACCACATTGTCGGCGCCAGTCCCAGGATGGAAAAGCTCAAGCAGACGATCCGCACCATCGCCGCCACTAACAGCACGGTGGTCATTACCGGCGAAAGCGGTACTGGTAAGGAATTGGTGGCACGCGCCATCCACGCCTGCTCGCCGCGCGCAGCCGAACCCTTCGTCTCCTTGAACTGCGGCGCTTTCCCGGAAACGCTGCTGGAAAGCGAACTGTTCGGCTACGTGAAGGGGGCGTTCACCGGCGCCAACCAGAACAAGCGCGGACTGTTCGAGGTCGCCGGCGGCGGCACACTGTTCCTCGACGAGATCAGCGAAATGAGCCTGGCCATGCAGGTGAAGCTGCTACGCGTGCTGCAGGAGCGCGTTCTGCGGCCGGTCGGCGGCACCCACGAGATCCCCACTGACGTGCGCCTCATTGCAGCCACCAATACCGACCTCGATCGCATGGTGGCCGAGAACACGTTCCGCGAAGACCTCTATTACCGCATCAGCGTAATCCCCATCGAAGTGCCGCCATTGCGCGATCGACGCGAGGACATCCCTCTGCTGGCCAACCACTTCTTGAAGAAGTACGTCACTCAATCGGGTAAGCGCATCCTGCGCATGGCAACGCAATCGCTGCAGGCCCTCTCAACCTACGATTGGCCCGGAAACGTGCGGCAGCTCGAGAACACCATTGAACGCGCGGTGGCACTGGAGTCTGGCGATGAGCTGCACGTCGAACTGCCGGCCGAGAGGCCCAAGTTCCGCAATGCGCCCGGACAGCCCAGCACCGGCATGGCCGCTGTCCCCATTCCTCCCGAAGGGATGGACATGGAACGTTTTGTCGCTGACCTGGAGCGTTCCATGCTGCAGTCCGCGCTGCGCCAGTCCAATGGGGTGCAGACCCGCGCCGCCGAGCTGCTGAAGTTGTCGTACAGGTCGTTCAGACACCTGGCGAAGAAGTACGAGATCTAGCCGGGCTAAGCGCCGGTAATGGAGGCGGGCCCGGACATCAGTCGCATGGAAACGCCGCTCAGGCTCCTTACCGAATCCTTCCCGTTCACCACCCAGGCGCGTGCGAACATCCAGGCATAGCTTCCGCCCGATTGCGAACGGTACGCGGCTTCAAAACCGCCATTGTTGACAGCGTGCATGATAGCCTCGCGCACCGAACGCTGATCGTCAGGGTGGACCTCCGCGAGCCATTGCTCCAGCGCGGTCTGTCGAAGGCTTCGTGAACCTCCTTGCAATACCTCCCAGCTGACCCGATGGCTTTCGAAGTCATACTCCCAGCGGCCGATTTGGGCGGTGCGCTGGTGTTGTTCCAGAGCGCGTTTTGCTGACTGGGCAGCCCTCTCCGCCTTGCGGCTCCTGCTCAGGGCAGCGCTCAGATAACAAATCAGCAAGGCGCAGACCACAAAAGCAAGGAAACGGACCAAGCCCTCGGTATCAGAGATTCGCAGTGAGTATTTCGGCGGGATGAGTAAGTAGTCGCTGGCAAGGGCGCCGAGGACCGTGCTCAAGAGGCCGGTCTTCCACCCACCGAAATACGTGCTGACCATCACCGCGGTCAGCAATAGCGAAAAGACCGGTTGTGATTCGATCTCAGGAAGCACTAAGGAAAGCACAGTGGCCATAACCGTCAGGCAAATGGCCAACAGATACATACGTAGATTCACTTGCGGCTCATCCATACCTTGGCCTGTGCTTCCTGTTTGGGAAACTGCCGAAAACCTAGCAGAGCACAAATAGCTTGCCAAGCAGAAACGTGTGCAGAAAAACAGGCAGTATTCGCCGCATTACCGGGACCCCGTCTTCTTCTCGCGCAACTGCTGCTTCCAGCCCAGCACCCGCGCCTTATTGCCCTCGGCTTCCGCTTCGGGGATCATGCCTTTCTTCTGATAGAGGATGGACAGGCTGGTGTGAGCGAGGATGTCGTCGGGATCGAGCTCGGCCGCGCGCTGGCTGGCAGCGATGGCCTCGTCGAAGCGGTCCAGGTCCTGGCAGGCGCGCGAAAGCCCGTGCAGTGCGTCGCTGAAATGGGGATCAATTTCAACCGCTTTCTTGTACTCCGCGATGGCCTCTTCGTGCCGACTTTCAGCGAAGAGGTCGAGGGCGGCATAGTAATGCTCTTCGGCTCTGGGATCGGGCATAGGATTCCGTAAAAACTCAAAAAGTCTAGCACGCGGTCGGGCAGACACTGACTCCCGACTCCTGACTACGTCTTTGGACTCGCTCTGGAATAGCGCTCCATCTCCGCGGTCCACTTCAGGAACCGCCACAGCTCGGCGCGCTCGCGCCACATGAATCCCCAGAACTCGAGGAAGCCGATCTTGCTCATCTTGACACCACAGTAGGTCTCGATCCGCCAGCGCAGATACGGGCTACGCCAAGGCGCTAGCCGGTGGCCACGCGTGGCGTTCCACAGGAAGCGGAAGATACGCAACATCAGTTTCTAGTTTCGAGTTTGTCGATAGAAGCCGACTGGAGCCGCGGCAATCCGCGCGTATTGGGGGCGGATTCAAGCCTTTCCTGCCGCAACCGCCTCTCCCAGCACCACACCCACATCGCTTCCCTTCTCCGCACCCACCATACGCGCCGCCACACCCCGGTTGGCGGCGATTTCCAGATACCCCATGCTACCCAGGATGCCAAAGACCTCGCCGGGCGTGCCCTGGGCGTAAGCCTTGCGCATGCGCGTGATCTCCATCTTGCCAATCAGGATCTTGAACTCCGGCGGGTTCTCGGCGAACAGCTCGGGCAAGTCTTTAGGGCCGATGTTAGTGATCAAGTTGCCGAACTTGTCCACCTTGAGCACCACTCCCTTGACGGTCTTTTCATTAATGTGCTTCGGTTTGGGAGCGGCGAAGCGGACATGGTCGCTGATGACGTCGCCGAATTTGGAAAGTTCCACGCCCTTGCTCAGCCATCCGGCGACGGCGGCGAAGATGTCGCGGCCCTGGAAGGTCTGGCTGACCGGTTGCAGGAAATAGTGTTCGGCAGTGATGTGGCGCACGGTGACGAGCTCCTCGCGCTCGTAAACGAAGGACAGCACCCCGTTGTCCGGCGCTACGAACAGGTGCTTGCCAGTGTCCACCAGCAGCGGCCGCCGCGTAGTGCCTACCCCTGGGTCCACCACCACCACATGCACGGTACTAGGCGGGAAATATGGGTAGGCCTGCACGATGGTGAGCGCGCCATCCAGTACGTCAAACGACTGGATGGCGTTGGAGATATCGACGATGCGAGCGTCGGGATTGATGGAAAAGATGACGCCCTTCATCGCCCCCACGTAGTAATCGCCGCTACCGAAGTCGGTGGTAAACGTAACCAGCCGCTGGACCAAGGAATCCTCTGACTAGAGCATGTCGCGCCACAGCAGCAAAGTCAATTGGCGACAAAAGGACACAACGGCCTTCGCGATTCTCTTTTGGGTTATCTAGGCCAGCATAGGCAGGCGGCGTACGGGTTGGCCGGTGGCGGCGAATACCGCGTTGGCCACCTACGCCCGAAAGCGGCTCGCTGCTGGGCACGATGTGGACCTCGATAGTTGGCGCTTCATTCATCCGCACCACATCATAAGTATCGAAGTTGCCCTCGACGGCGCGGCCATTGGCGAACGTCATTGCGCCCTTCAGCGCCGCGGAGAGGCCGTAGACGATCCCGCTCTCCATCGGCGACCTGGGCTACACCAGTGGGCCCTGTGAATTCACGTCGAAGGATACTCAGGGAAATGTTGTCAGCCAGCGAGGCAGTTTTGTAACCATCTGGCGTAAGCAGCCCGACGGCATTTGGAAAGTTGAGCTAGACATCGGCGCGCCTGCCCCGCAGGAGAAGTAGTTACTGAGACGGCGGCAAGATGCCCGCCGCGACTGCCGGCCGGACGCCGGCGCTACGCCCGTCGCCAGTCCATCTCCTCGAGGAAGCGCTCGGAGTCGCGCCAGCCCGGACGTACCTTCACAAAGAGTTCGAGGAAGACCTTGGTGTCGAGGATGCGTTCGATCTCCTGTCGCGCTGCCGTTCCGATCTTCTTCAGCATCTCGCCGCCCTTGCCCACCAGGATCCGCTTCTGCCCTTCGCGCTCACAGTAGACGGTGGCCGCGATGCGCGTCAGCCTGGGCGACTCTTCCCATTGCTCCACCACCACAGTCGCAGCATAGGGCACCTCCTGGGCAGTAAGCAGCAGGACCTTCTCGCGAATGATTTCGGCCGCCAGGAAGCGCTCCGGCTGGTCGGTGATCTGGTCCTTGGGGAAATAGCGTGGGCCTTCCGGCAGTGCGGCGATGATCTTGTCCAGCAACAGCTCCAGCCCCTCTCCACGCAGGGCCGAGATGGGGATGATCTCGCGGAAATCGTATTCCCGGCGGTATTGGTCAATGATGGGCAGCAGCCGGCCCTTCTCTATGAGATCAATTTTGTTTAGCAGCAGAAAAACGGGGCCGCCGGTGCGCTTGATCAGGTCAAGGGTAAAGCGGTCCCCAGGGCCGAACTTCTGGGTGACGTCCACGATCAAAAGGAGCAGGTCGCGGCCTTCCAGCGCGTCATGGACCTCCCGCATCATCTTGCGATTCAGCGCCCCCTCCGGCTTATGCACGCCAGGAGTGTCAATGAAGATGATCTGCCCCGCCGGCCTCCCTTTTCCCGCCGGCACATTCACGATTCCCTGGATACGGTTGCGCGTGGTCTGCGGCTTGGGCGTAACGATGGCCAGCTTCTCGCCCACCAGCGCGTTGAGCAACGTCGACTTACCCGCGTTGGGACGGCCGATGATGGAAACGAAGCCAGAGCGAAAGGCCATTTTAGTGGGAACTCTTACGCGCCGAGATGCGCAGCCGCTCGACACGGCGATCGGTGGACTCCAGGATCTCAAAGCGCAGGCCGTTGTCCTCCACCACCTCGCCCTGCTCGGGGATGCGCCCCAGGATCTCGCTCACCAACCCGGCCACAGTGGTAGCCTCTCGTTCCTCGGGGCGCACGTGGAAAAGCTTTTCCAACCGGTCCACGTCCATGCTGCCCGGGACAATGTAGGAGTTGTCGCTTTCGCGCACGATGTCCGCCTCGGCCTCATGCTCGTCGCGGATCTCGCCCACAATCTCTTCCACCAGGTCCTCGATGGTCACCACGCCCGCCGTGCCGCCATACTCATCGACCACGATAGCCATGTGGGTGTTTTCCTTCTGCATCTCACGCAGCAGGCTGCTGACACGCTGGGATTCGGGGACGAAGTATGCAGGCTTCATCAGCTCACGCACGGTGCGGGTGCGGGCTTCGGCGTCTGGCACCTGCAGCACGTCGTGGGCGAAGACGATGCCCTGGATGTTGTCGATGGAACCCTGGTAAACCGGGACTCGCGAATAGGGCTTGGTGCGCAACAGCTCGGTGAATTGTTCTACCGTGGTATCCACGGGCACGGCCACGATCTCCGGACGCGGCGTCATCACCTCGCGCACCGTCTTTTCGCCGAACTCCACCACCGACTGGATCAGCTCGCGGTCGCTCTCCTGCAGGATGCCTTCCTCCTGGCCGGCCTCGATCAGGGCTTCCACTGCTTCCGACGGGTGCTCCGGTTCCTCCGGCTCATGCTCCTCCGCTAGCGCGACCACTGACAGGCAAAAACCGAGCACCAGCGTCACGGGCATGACCAGGTAGATCAGCAAGCGCAACGGCCAGACAAAGGGCACCAGCCACTCCCCCTTGGTGCGGGTGAAAAACACGAACGGCAGGAGGCGATTAAAGACGATCACGATCAGCACCAAGCTGACCGTGCCCTGCGCCAGCTCAGAAACGCTGGTGACGCCGTCGGCAAACATGGCGTAGCCAACCAACAGGGCAATTGCCGCCAGCGAGATATGGCTGAGCACCGCCACAGAGAGCGCAGCGCGCTCGCGACTGACGCCCAGCCGCGGCTCCACTTGCTTCTCGTAGATTTCAATGTTTTCCTGGAATTCGCGGGAGAGGAACTTGCCCATCTCGGTGTAGACGCGGTCCACATAGGAAACGAGCGCGAGGATAGCCAGTAGGACGACGAGGAGAACGGCCAACAGCACGGTCATGTTCTTCGTCTCCGGCGCCGCGCTCGCACCCCGCCGTCGGCGGTGGGCGGCGTGCCATCACGGCTGCGCTCGATGAGCGACGAGGGCAACCCGAGCGCTCGCCGCAGACGCTGCTCTTGCCGCGCCATCGCGCCCTGGTCACGCTCGTGATCGTATCCGGCCAGGTGCAGCATGCCGTGCAGAATCAGAATCTTCAATTCCTCCGCCGGGCTGAGCCCAAGCCGGCGCGCGTTGACAGCGCCTATCTCGGAAGAAATAGCGATGTCGCCCGCAGAGATGCCGTCAGCCGCAGGAAACGAGAGCACGTCGGTCGGCTCGTCCTTTTTCCGGAAGCGCCGGTTCAATCGGCGGATTTCTGCGCTGCCGGTCACCAGCACATTGACCTCGCCTTTGAGCCCAGCGGCGCGCCGCGCGCGCCGCGCAAAATGCTCTAGCGCCCGCCGGCTGATGCCCGCCAGTTTCTTGCGCAGGATAACCAATGCCAGATCCGAAAACGAACAGGAGGGCGTTGCCGCCCTCCCGTGAAATTGTATCGAGCTTTAGTCGCGATTTCGACTTTCGCCGTCGGCTTGCGGCTGCCCACCGTCGCTCTTGCCGTTCTTCTCGAGCTGTTTGGCTTCCAAGCTCTGCGCGTTCTGAGCGGCCCCGTTGGCGCGCCCCTTGCGATCGTCATATGCACGGATGATGCGCTGGACCAGGTTGTGGCGCACCACGTCGGTCTCGTCGAAGTACAGGAAGACCAGCCCCTCGACGTTCTTCAGGATTTCGATGGCTTCCAGCAACCCGCTGCGCTTGCCCCCAGGCAGGTCGATCTGCGTAATGTCGCCAGTGATCACCACCTTGGAGTTGAGGCCCATGCGGGTGACGAACATCTTCATCTGCTCGGAGGTCGTGTTCTGCGCTTCGTCCAGAATGATGAACGAGTCGTTGAGGGTGCGCCCGCGCATAAAGGCGATAGGCGCGATCTCAATCACGTTCTTCTCCAAGAACCGATCAACCTTCTCCGGCTCCAGCATGTCGTAAAGAGCGTCGTAGAGCGGCCGCAGATAGGGATCGATCTTCTCCTGCAGCGTGCCTGGCAGAAATCCCAGGCGCTCGCCCGCCTCCACTGCTGGCCGCGCCAGGATGATGCGGTTCACCTTCTTGGAAAGCATCGCGCTCACTGCCATGGCGACCGCCAGATAGGTCTTTCCCGTTCCCGCAGGCCCGATGCCGAACACCATGTCGTGGCGCTCGATGGCTTCCATGTACCGCCGCTGGTTGATGCTCTTGGGCTGGATGGTGCGACGTCCAAAGGAACGCTGGCGCCCCGCTTCGGCCAGGCCGCGCAGCGTGACCGAAGAATCGGAAATCAGTACATGCAGCATGGAACCCAGGTCGCCGTTGTTGAAGGCGTAACCGTTGCGAGTCAGGTGGTCGAAGTCAGTGAAGATTTGCTGGGCGCGCGCCACATCGGCGGCGGCACCGGCGATCTCCACAGAATCGGCTTTAAGGTCGATAGTAACGTTCAGGCCGTCTTCGAGCAGGTGCAGGTGTTCATCGCGGGCGCCGAAGAGGGTTTCGATGTGAGGTGT
>DASYTX010000110.1:0-6640 GCA_036001865.1 Terriglobales bacterium | reverse complement strand
CGGTTCAGTGTCAGGATAGGAACACCCTCGTCACCAAGGGTTACGCGTTGCGGGTGGGACTGGCACCAACATTGTCTACAATCGCATCGATGGCCAAAAAACGGCTGGGCGAGCTTCTGACCGAGCGGCAGCAAATCTCCCCCTATGCTCTGGAAGCCGCCATCGAAGAACAAAAGAAGAAGCTGGTGATGCTGGGCGAGCTGCTGCTGCAGTCAGGCTCCGTGTCCAAGGATGACCTGACGGCGGCACTCGAGGAACTCACCGGCATCCCCTACGTCAACGCGGATACGACGCCGGTTGACCCGGAGCTGCTGGCCCAGCTACCCAAGCACCTGGCCCGTCACCACTGTGCCCTGCCGCTGGCGCGCGAGATCAAGAAGGCAGTGGTGGTGATGGCTGAGCCGCAGAACCTGCGGGCCGTCGACGAGCTGCGTTTTGTCCTGGGTTGCGAGATCTCGCCCCGCCTCGGGCTCCGCTCCGAGATCACCGCCGCCCTGGCGCGCTACTACTCCGACCCGAAGTCCCCGGGCAGTGAAATCGCCGGCATCGCGGAAAAGCTGGGCACGGCAGACATCGAGTTTTTCAGCTCGGGCGCAAACCAGCGCCATGATGAGGCCATCCGCGAATTCCAGCGCGAGATGCGCAACCAGGTAACGCCCGCGGTGCAACTGGTCTCGGCCATGCTGGGCGCGGCTGCCGCCAAGAATGCCAGCGACATCCACATGGAACAGCAGGCGCCGGGCACGCTGGTGCGCATCCGCGTGGACGGGGTGTTGCGCGACCTTACCTTCGTGCCCTCCGATCAGCGCAACTCTCTGGTCTCGCGCATCAAGATCCTCTGCGATATGGACATTGCCGAGCGCCGCGTGCCTCAGGATGGCCGCCTGCTGGCGCGCATTGGCCAGACGCAGTACGACCTGCGCGTCTCCACCATGCCCACGCAGTACGGCGAGAAGGTGACTATCCGCCTGCTCGATCCCACGGCGGCGCGGGTCAGCTTCCAGGACCTGGGGCTGTCGGAGGACCAGTGCGCGGCGCTCCAGCGCACCCTTGCCCTGCCCCAAGGGATGTTGCTGGTGACCGGCCCGACCGGCTCGGGCAAGAGCACCACCCTCTATGCCGCCCTCAACCAGTTGCGTTCGCCGGGGGTGAGCATCGTGACCATCGAGGACCCGGTGGAGTACGTGATGGAGGGCATCAACCAGGTGCAGGTGAACCCGCGTGCCGGGCGCACCTTCGCCGGCTGCTTGCGTTCCATGCTGCGGCAGGACCCGAACATCATCATGGTGGGCGAGGTGCGCGACGCGGAGACCGCGGAGATCGCGCTGCAAACCGCGCAAACCGGCCACCTGGTGCTCTCCACCCTGCATACCAACGACGCCGTGGGCGCAATTACCCGGTTGCTCGACCTAGAGATGCCCGGGTTCCTGATCGCTTCTTCGGTGACCTCCATCGTGGCGCAGCGCCTGGTGCGCAAGCTCTGCGCCTGCCGGCAGGAATCGGCGATGACGGCCGAGCGCGCAGCGGAACTGGCGGCTGCCGGCATGCTCGAAGTCCCAGCCGCGTTCTTTGTCCCGGTGGGCTGCGAGGCCTGCGACGGCGCCGGCTACCGCGGGCGGGTAGGCGTCTTCGAGATGCTGGTGCTCGACGAAGAGATGCGCAGCGCTATCTGTTCGGGCGCACGCGACGACCAACTCCGCGCCCGCGCCCGCACCAAGGGCATGAAGGGCATGCAGGAGGACGCGCTGGAAAAGGTGTGCCTGGGTATGACTACGCTGGAGGAGGTGATGCGCCTGGTGCCCTTCGACAAGCTGACCACCGACCATTGCGCCCGCTGCGCCCGCAACCTGGTTTCGAGCTTCGCTTTCTGCCCGCACTGCGCCGCGCCGGTCGGTCGCGAGAAGCAGCCAGTCCAAGTGGAGTCCGGACGGGTCGAGGTCGGAGCCGGAGGGGTCGTGGTGTGACAATGAAGACCAGCGTCATCGAGTTCCGCCGGACCGAGCGCTACACCTACTACCGCGACCTGTCGGTCACTTACGAAGGCGCGAGCGCGCAGGTGCCGGTGCGCGCCCCCGACCTGAGCCCGAACGGCATGTTCATCAACATCTCGCGCCGTTTCCCTACGGGAGCGGTGTTGAAGATCAGATTTTGGCTTACGCGCACCGAATTCGAGGTCAACGGACGCGCTGAGGTGCGCTACTGCCTGCCTGGTGTGGGAGTCGGAGTTGAATTTGTGGAACTTTCGAATGAGGCGAGGCGCGCCATCGAAGAGGAACTCTCAATACTGCGGCAGCAAAACGGAGGAGAGCGCTGAGCTGGATCAGCGCTGGCGCCTGTGCTGGCGCGTCAGGATGTTGGCCATGAACATGGACTGCAGCTTCTGGGCGCAGCCTTCGCCGCAGACGTGCAACGCGGCCTCGCGACGCGCGATCTCTTCATCCCAAGCGCAAAGTGACAGCATCGTCGTGCCCTGACTCTGGGCGGGCCACATCAGCCACCACCCGTCTGACGACTCACCCTTCACCACACCGCAATTCGGCCCGGCACATCGGTACAGAACCGGCTGCGCTTGCTGAGTTCCTGCAGTGCTCATCGGAATTCTGGGCTGGACGGCTGTTTAGCTGGTAGGCGCGGAAGGACTTGAACCTTCAACCCCCGGCTTAGAAGGCCGGTGCTCTATCCAGTTGAGCTACGCGCCCACTTTTCTTGTCGAATGTAGCACAGCGCTGGGTGGGCGGCGCGCGCCGTGTGCTGCACCCTATAATGAGCGCGGCGCGGCCGCGGCGCCAAGGAGGGCCAGTGCCGGAGCGGCCACAGTACTCCCCGCTGCTCACCGATCTTTACGAACTGACGATGGCGGCGGCGTACTTCGAGAACAAGTTCGAGGCGCTCGCCAGCTTCGAACTGTTCGTGCGCCACCTGCCGCCGGGGCGATCCTTCCTGCTGGCGGCCGGGCTGGAGCAGGCGCTGGAATTCCTGGAAAACTTCCGGTTTAGCGCGGAAGATGTCGAGTTTCTGCGCCGGCATCCGGTTTTCGCTCATGTCAGCGACGGATTCTTTGAATACTTGCGCGAGCTGCGGTTCACGGGCGAAGTTTGGGCCATGCCCGAGGGCACGCTGGCCTTTGCCGAGGAGCCGCTGCTACGCGTCACTGCTCCTATCATCGAGGCGCAAATTGTCGAGACCTTCCTGCTCACCTCCCTTACCTTCCAGACGCTGATCGCCACCAAGGCGGCGCGGATAGTGCAGGCGGCGGCTGGACGCGGGGTCGTCGAGTTCGGCAGCCGGAGGGCGCATGGCCCGCAGGCAGGCGTGCTGGCGGCGCGCGCGGCCTACATCGGCGGATGCATAGGGACGTCGAATGTCGAAGCTGGCATGCGCTACGGCATCCCGACCTTCGGCACGCTAGCGCATTCCTTCGTTATGGCCTTCGGCGACGAGGGAGAGAGCTTCCGCGCCTTCCAACGCGTCTTCCCCGAGCACGCCGTGCTGCTGGTGGACACTTACGATACGCTGGCGGCGATCGACAAGATCATCCAACTGGGGCTTCGCCCACGCGGAGTGCGCCTAGACAGCGGAGACCTGGTGGAACTCTCCAAGCAGGTACGGCGCAAGCTGGATGCCGCCGGCCTTACTGACACACAGATTTTCGCCAGTGGCGACCTGGATGAGCTGGCCATCAGCGCCGCTGTGGCTGCAGGCGCTTCGATCGATGCCTTCGGAGTAGGAACGGAGCTGGCGACCTCGAAAGATGCGCCCGCGCTGGGCGGCGTCTATAAGCTCGTGGAGCTGGAAGTTGGAAACGAGCGGCAGTACCGCGCCAAGTTCAGCCCAGAGAAGGCAACGTATCCCGGCACCAAGCAGGTGTTTCGTTTTCGCAATCAGAAGGGTGAGTTTGATCGCGACGTGATCGGACGCTCGGGCGAGCGCTTTGCCGAAGCTGAAGAGCTGCTGGTGCGCGTGATGCGTGACGGCCGGCATACGCAACCATCACCCGCCTTGGACGCGGTGCAGGGACGCGCCCGTGAGCAGCTTGCCTCTCTGCCCATGCGCTACCGCCAGTTGCAGAACGCGGACCAGTATCCCGTGGAGATCAGCCGCAAGCTCAAAGCGCTGCAGGAAGAAGTGCGCAGTGAAGTGAGGCAGACCAAACATCGGGTAATTGGGTAATCTAGAAATTGAGTAATCGGTATCGGCAAATTACCATTTTCTCAATAGCTATGATCTTTTGGGATGTAGATACGCAGATTGATTTCATGCGGCCGGAGGGGAAGCTCTACGTGGCGGGGGCGGAGAAAATCGTGTCTAACCTGAAGCGGCTGACGAGTTGGGCGCGGCAGAACAAGATCCTGATAGTAGCTTCCCAGTGCGCGCACCGCGAGGGCGACGAGGAGTTCAAGCTTTATCCGCCGCACTGCCTCGTCGGCACCCCAGGACAGGCCAAGATCCCGGAGACCGTACTTCCCAAGCGCAACGTCATTCCCAACCGCCCGGCTGAAGTGCCCGACGATCCCCACGAATGGGAGCAGGTAATCGTGGAGAAGCAGCAGTTCGACGTGTTCACCAACCCGAACACGGAGGCGCTGCTCAAACGGCTGGGGCGCAGTCTGGACATTGTGGTCTATGGCGTGGTGACGGAGATCTGTGTGGCCTGTGCGGCGCGCGGCTTGCTGGACCGCGGCCACCGCGTCACCTTGGTGCGCGACGCCATCCAGCACATCGATGAGGCGAAGGGCCGTGCGTTGATCGAGGAAGTCGAGCGGCGCGGCGGGCGGGTGGTCACGACTAACGAAGCCCTGTCCGCAGCCGCGTAAAGGCACGTCCGACGCGCTCCGTCCGGCGCACTGTGCTCACTTGCCTTGGGCTTTCACTTCCACTTCTGCGGTGGGACAGGTGAAAGTGCCTCCACCGGCCGAGCAGATCTGGTCCACGCGCAGCTTGCCCCGGGTGCCTGCCGGGAAGTCAGAGGCGGGACGTAGCGCGCCCTTGCCTGAGGCGTGAAAGTACAAGGAGAGGGTGTCCGGTCGCGCGCCAGAAACGAACTCCAGGATGTCCGGAAGTTGCGAGTTAGCTGGATTGATGAAGCTCGCCTCCAAGAAGCTGTCAATCACCGAGGGCGCGCTTCCGTTGAGCACCTCTCCCGCCTTGTGACCAAAAATCAAATTGCTGTCTTGGCCGCTGCAGTCCGCCGTGGCCCAGGCGAGCGCGTTGCGGGTGCGTAGCGTGACCTTGACTTCAGCGGTGCCATCCCCCAAAGGCTGCTCGGTGACCTCGCCGGTCATGGTGGTACCAACGTTGGTGGCGCCGCCTGAAGTGGTCAGATGTAGGCGGCAGCCAGTCCAGCGTAATCCACGGAGGCGAAGGCCAGCTCAGGACCGATGCACGAATTGTCCCAGAGCTGAAAGCGGGGCACACCCGGATCGGGATTCGCCGAACACAACGGATCCAAAGGGTGGTCGACACAGAATGTCCCTTGCCTGCTGAGGAAGTCCTGTATGGGACGAGTTGTGGTACCGGGCGGGGCGGCGACCAGCGAGCCGCACGTCAACAGCAGCGTCATGCCAGTAACGATCCCGATCCACTTCGATTTGGGTTGCATCCGCCGAGATCCTCCTTTGCGATGGGATTTTGCCCGGCAGGCATTATGGCAGGCCAAGTGGGAACATCTACCGCTGTTCTGATCTTGTTCTGAATTCGGAACAAACTAAGTTAACCGGTGGGGCTGTGCGTGTGCCGAAAGGCAAGGGTTAAGCGAAGGGGTATGTGGCTGCGCCTGTGGCCTCGGGAGTGGTCTGGTCGGCGCCACGGCGGTGCTTGGCGGAGAGTTGCAACAGCGCATTCTCGGCGAGCTTCAATCCGATCCCCCAGCGCTGGCGGGCTTCGTCTTCGTCGTCCCCGTAACCGGACAGGTATAGCGTGAAATAGAAGCCCTCCTGCGGACCGGCGGCGCTGGTGGTGGACATGACTTCGGCCTGGTAGTAACAGCGCCGGATGATGAACTCGGCGGCGGCAGAAATTTCCGGAGCGCGCTTCAGGAGGCCGCAGATGCGTCCGGCGAAGTTCTCGTGAGCCGTGAAGACCAGGCGCGGGCGGCAGTCGGCGAAGATCAGGTCAACGTAGCTGCCGAATTTCCATGACGCCCCGAAGATCAGCTCTTCTTCGTTCAGCTCGTTGCTCAGCCAGGTGTCGCATTTGGCCGATTCCAGCATGCAGCCGGGCGAGTTGATGGCGGTCAGGAACTCGCCCATCTCACGGTTGCGGCTGGCCTCGGCGATCTGGAGCAGGAGTTCGGGCCGTTGCTTGAGATCGTAGTAGCGGCTGCGGCCGTCGGGAGACACCCAGGGTACCTCGAGATGAGGATCGTCGGCCCCAAGTTCGACGGCAAAATCGGCTTGCAAGCTGCTCCTCGGCGACGTGATGGATATATCAGAGTTCGCGGTGGAGGCAAAGGGAAAGCTAGACCCCGGCCGAGGGCGGCTGGGCTACACCTGGTTTATGATGTGAGCTGTTATCGAATGCTCTGAGGAGTAACGAAGGATGCCAATCTTCGAATACGCCTGTCAGAACTGCGGCAAAGAATTTGAGACGATAGTACTTTCTGGCCAGAAGCCGCAGTGTCCCAAGTGCAAGAGCACGAAGC
>DASYTX010000109.1:0-7789 GCA_036001865.1 Terriglobales bacterium | reverse complement strand
TGGAAACGCTCATCGACCAACTCGGCCTGGGCACGGTGCGGCGCAACCGGGGCTACACGCTCTCCGGCGGGGAGCGGCGCAAGGTGGAGATCGCGCGCTGCCTCTGCATCACGCCCACGTTCATCCTGCTGGACGAACCCTTTTCCGGCATCGACCCCATCGCCGTGCTCGACCTGCAGAAGATCATCTTTGACCTGAAGGCGAGCGGTATTGGCGTGCTGGTGACTGACCACAACGTGCGCGAGACCCTATCAGTCACTGACCGCGCCTACATTATTAACGAGGGCAGGATATTCCGCTCCGGCACCCCGGAGCAGTTGGGCAGCGATCCGGAAGTCAAGCGGGTTTACTTGGGCGAGAGTTTCTCGCTGGTGTAAGCCTGAAACCGCTAACTTTGGGTGTGGCCGGGTGGTTCGTCGCAGGTTTCATCATCGGGGGGCGCGCTTAGCGAGGCAAGCCCGATCTTGCAAGCGAGATTACCGCGGTTATCTGTGTCGCGCAGGCTGTAGCTGCTATAGAGGAATAGAGGTTCTCACGCTCAAATGGTATTGCTCCAGCCCAGACTGAACCTGAGACTGACCCAGAAGCAGATCCTTACACCGGGTCTGGTGCAGATGGTCAGCGTCCTGGCGCTCAACAAACTTGAGCTCAAGGACATGATCACTGCCGAGATGGTGGAAAATCCTGTTCTGGAAGAATTGGAATCCACGGTCCCACTGCTCGACGAGGTGGCCGGCAAAGAAGAACGCGACCGTCCGCAAGCCGCCGCCGATGAGCCCATAGTCGAAAAAGAAAAAGATCCCTTCGAGGAAATTGACTTCGGCTCCTTTTTCCAGGACTACCTCGATCCCGGCTATCGCAGCCCCCAGTCGGAGGTCGTTGAAAAGCCCTCATTCGAGAACTTTCTTTCCAGACCGAGCACCCTGACCGACCACCTGCTGTGGCAGCTCGGGTCTCTCAGCGTGCGACGGCAGGTGCGTGAGGCTGCCGAGGCGGTCATCGGCAACCTGGACGAGGACGGCTACCTGCTCGCCACCGATGAGGAACTCCTGGGCACAGCTCCACCGGCGCCTCCCGACCCGGCAGCAGAGGCGCGGGCCGCTGCCTTGCGTGAGATTGAACTGCGTGACGCCGCCATCTCCGCACAGGTCAACGGTGATGCGCCGCCTGAGACTGAAATTGCCTTAGCCGTGGCCGTAGCCACTCAGCCCGAGATTGAGCAAGAGGTTCCCGAGCCTGAGCCGGTACGCACTGAATGCAAGATCCTGCAATTTCCGAAGCCCAACTTTGCCCGCGAAGATTTGCACGAGGCCATCCAGCTTGTGCGTCAGATGGATCCGGTGGGAGTGGCGGCGCGTGATCTGCGCGAGTGCCTCCTGGCCCAGCTCCAGTACCAGCAGCAGCTTAAGAAACAGCTTAACGCCAACGGCGAGCTGGCCCAGGTGCTGAGCGATGCCACGGCCATCGTCGACCGCCACCTGCGGCAGATCCAAACGCGGCAGTACCGCGAGGTCGCCAAAGCCCTCGGCCGTCCTATAGAGGCGGTGACCGCGGCGGTTGAGTTCATCAAGACGCTCGATCCCCGGCCGGGCCGCCGCTACAACAAGGTTCAGCCCCGCCTGATCGAGCCCGACGTCGCCTTCGTCAAGCACGGCGATGAGTGGCTCGTCATGATGAACGAGGACGATATTCCGGTCCTCCGCCTCAACCCCGCCTACCGCCGCCTGCTCAGCCGCGACGTGGCTGAGAAGGACGTCCGCAACTACGTCAAAGAGCGCTACAAGTCGGCCATCCAGCTCATCAAGAACATCGAGCAGCGCAAGCAGACTATTCTGAAAGTTTGCTACGCCATCATCGGACGCCAGCGCGACTTCCTGGAATACGGCATCGACCGCCTGGTGCCCATGATGATCAAAGAGGTCGCGGAGGAGATCGGGGTCCATCCCTCCACCGTGAGCCGCGCCGTGGCCAGCAAGTATGCGCACACCCCGCAGGGCGTTTTTGAGCTACGCTACTTCTTCAGCGAGTGCGTGAACGGCCCCGAGGGAGGCAATACCTCGCTGCTGATCCTTAAGCGGCGGGTCAAAAAGCTCATCGAAGATGAAGATTCCACCAGGCCGCTGACCGACGAGCAGATCACCCGCATCCTCCAGTCGCAGGGTATCCAGGTCACTCGTCGCACGGTCGCGAAATATCGGGAGGACATGCGCATCCCGAGTACCCACCAGCGTCGAGTGAAAAATTAGCCGTGTAGCCCAGCGGAAACGCTGTTAGCAACCAGCGCCCCGGGCGGCAGCTCCCAGGTCAAAGGAGGCTCCATGAGCGTGGAATACACCGGCCGGCAGTATGAAATCACTCCCGCAGTCCGCAAACAGATCGACCACGGCCTCGCTAAGCTGCAGAAGATCCTGGGAGCCGCCTTCAATACCAACGTGATTCTGTCGGCGGAAAAGCACCGCCACATCGCCGAGATCACCATCACCGTGCGCACGCATCCCATCGTTGGCGTCGCCGAGGCCAACGACATGACCGCCGCCATCGACCAGGCGCTGGACCGGGTCGAGCGCCAAGCCCTGAAATACAAAGGCCGCTGGAGGGCCAAGAAGCGCCATCCCAGGAAGAAATGGAACGGCGAAGCTACCGTCGAAGAGCGTCGCATGGCCGTCGGCGCCACGGTATCGACCGCCGTGCCGGTGGTCGTGCACACTTTTCCGTCAGTGGTACGCAGCGCCGAAGCCCACGTGGTCAAGGTCACCGATGCGGTGGCCCTGCGCCCCCTCACTCTGGAAGAAGCCATCAAGGAAGCCGAGTTCCGCGATCGCGACGTCTTTGTATTCCGCGACAATCAGGGCAAGGTCAAGGTCCTGCACCGCACCAAAGACGGCAAGATGGAGCTGATCGAAGCGCCGTAAGACAACAGTACTCAGTAATCGGTACTCAGTACTCAGTTAGGGCACGTTGCGCGTGCCCTTCTTCTTGTCTAGCGCAGCGGGTGTAGCCCGGTCGCCCTCGACCGGGCACCTTCGCCGACGTCCGACGACCAACGCCCGACGACTTCCTCTGCTACCATCAACTCAATGGCCCCCGCCAAAACCCAGGCTTCCAGGCGCGATGGCGCTCGTCGCGCCTCCGCCGGCCCAGCAGAGCTTGTGCTTATCACCGGCATGAGCGGCGCCGGCAAGGGTTCCGTGCTAAAGGCTTTCGAAGACCTGGGCTACTACTGCGTGGATAACCTGCCGGTCGAGCTCATCCCGCGGTTTGCCGAACTCATCAAGCATTCCGAAAATCAGCGCGCTGCCCTGGTGGTGGACGTGCGCGAAGGCCACGCGCTCGAGGGCCTGCCCGCCATCCTGGTTGCCGTACGCAAGATGCTGTCCACCACCGTGCTCTTCCTCGAAGCCAGCGACGAGTCCCTGCTGCGCCGTTTCAGCGAGACCCGCCGTCCCCATCCTTTCGGGACCGCAGCTCCCGTCAAGTCCGCACTCAAGGCCGAGCGCCGCCGCCTGCGCTCCATCCGCCATCTGGCCGACGTGGTCCTTGAAACCTCCCGCTTCAACGTCCACGAACTGCGCAAACACATCACTGAGCGCTTCCAGCGGCAGGCATCGTCGGACAAGAACATCCTGGTTTCCTGCGTCAGCTTCGGCTATCGCCAGGGCGTGCCCGAAGACGCTGACTTGGTATTCGACGTCCGCTTCCTGCCCAACCCGCACTTCGTGCCCGAATTCCGCCCATTGACCGGCAAGCATCCCAAGGTCGCGAAATATATCCACTCCTTCCCGCAGACCCGGGAGTTCATCTCCCGCATCTCGGACCTGCTGGTCTATCTGCTGCCGCACTACGTCAATGAAGGCAAGAGCTACCTGACCATCGCCTTCGGCTGCACCGGCGGACAGCACCGCTCGGTGATGATCGCCAACGACGTCAGCCAGCGCTTGGCCAAAGCAGGCTATCGCGTGAAGTGCCTGCACCGCGATTCCCCCAAATAACCTACGTAACGACACGGCTTTGCCATGCTGAATCGCCAGCACACAAAATCACTGTGTCATTCTGAGCCGCGTGAAGTAGCGCTGCGACCGAGCGCGAGCGAAGGACCCCTACCACGAAAGGAATGCTGCGATGCTACCGCGCGCGCTGCCGCTCCTGGCTGGTCATTTGCGCGAGCAGGATGTTGCGCTGCCGGTCCAGCCAGACATTGTGGGGATCGAGTGCGAGTGCCGATGTGAACCAGCGGTAGGCCTCTACTCGGTCCTGTGGTACGCAGTGGCCGGTCGCGTACAGCGCACCGAGCTGGCTGCGCGCCTTTGCGCTGTGCTGTTGCACCGCCCGCAGATAGATCAAGCCTTGCTCGCAATTCTCCGGAACCCCTCGCCCGTGCAAGTACTTCTGCGCCAGCAGCAGCAGCGAGTCATCCTCCGGACGCGCCGCAGGCCGGGCGCGACTTGGGGCGCTCTCGGCATTTTGGCCTGCTCTGTCGGGCCCGGCAGAATCCTTCTTTCCCGTCCTCGCATCGGGCCGGGCCGGTGCAGCTTCGCGAGGTGATTTCTGCTGCGGACTTGTCTCCGCCGCCGGGGGCGACGGCTCGGTGGCGGAAGCGTCCTGCTGCGGTGGGCTCGGCGCCGGCGCGGGCTGCGAGGACTGCGTTGCCCTCGCGCTGATCTTGGCGATCTGCACCTTTAGTGTGCTGCGCCACTGCATCCAAATCAGTCCGCCGACAATCGCCAGGATGACCAAGAGGGCAACACCCCGCCAGCGGCGTGGCGGTTCGTAGTCCAATACGTAGCTGCCCCGCTCTTCCCCAGGCGCGTTCAGCCCCAGGAACGACGGCCCGCTGATGGCTTCCCTGGCAGGCACATGCCTGCGAGGCTCTTCCCGCCGGACGGGCTGGACCGCCGCGGGCGCCGACGCCGTCTTCAACCGGCTGCCGCAGATGCCGCAGTAGCGGTTCTCGGCAGGATTCATCTGCCCGCATTTCTCACAATGTACAGTCTCTGCCCTCGGCTGCTGACGCGCGTCCGCAGACATTTCCTTCTCAGCTTCGGTGCGCGCATCGGGGGCCTCCGTGGAAACAGAACCCGGGATAGAAGCTGGTCGCAGTCCCTCGGCAACTGCATTTGCATTCTGCTCAACGGGAGCGATGCCGGGCAGTCTGGAAAACAGAGGCGGGACTCGAGGCCTGGTTCCACCGCCGTGCGCGGTCAGCCATGCGTCCAGTCGGGATCTTGTGGGCTCGGTGAGGTGAACAAACTTGAGTCCTGTTCGGCGGGCATCATCCACCCAGGCCACTTCACAATTCGCCTCAATGAAATCTCCGGCGAACGGCAGCCGGAAGTTCACGGCTAAGCTGGTCCGCGGTACTGTTGGATACACCGCTTGGACGGCAGCACCCAGGCCAGACAGGTCCAGGAGCAACCCTGTCTGCGAGCCCAGGTCGACCATGACGATTTCCCGCAGTTCATCGAGGATGCTGGCGCGGGTGCAACAGCGACGTTCCTGCTGCTTCTGAGCTTCGGACAGGGGCCTTTTGGCCATACGACAATTCCCCGTCACAAGTCTCGTCGCCCTTGGGGCCGATGAAGAAGTCTATCAGGGAATATCCTTGGGATTCGGGGCTCGACCTCAGAGTTGTACGCTGGCTCAGCTTGCCTAAAGCTTGGTAACTGACAGCGACCTGAGCCCCTGGGCCCCAGAGCCGCGCCACGGAGCGCTGCGACCGAACGAGCGGGATCGAGGCTAACCGACAGAGTTCTGCAACGTCATAAGCTAGGCAGACAAGTCTATGCAAGTACCCGTGCCGCGGTTCCTGATCCCTTCGATCCTACTTTCGACATCGCTCCTATGGGCGCAGCAGAGCTCATCTACTGCCGCGACCGAACTCGTGGGCTTGTGGGGCGCGGAGCAGATGTTCGGCCCGATGGTCCGGGGCGAGTTGATCCTCGATGGCCGCGGCGGCGGGATGCGGGCCCGGATTGCCGGATTCGAGGTCGCAGTTGAACGGCAGAAGGGCCGGGTCCGCTTTGTCCTTCCGGGCGATAAGGGCGAGTTTCGCGGGCGGGTCGAAACCGATGGCAAAGTTATTCGCGGCCTCTGGATCCAGCCGCCGGGATTCGCGCTCAACCAGCGCTATGCCAGTCCGGTCGAGCTTTCACTTCTTGCTCCGCAGGTGTGGCGAGGCCAGGTCGTGCCGCTCGATCACCGCACGTCGTTCTATCTGACGATCGAGCGGGGCGCGGACGGGTCGCTCCCGGCCTACCTACGTAATCCCGAGGCGAACTGGTTCGGGCAGAACCACTATGATTTTTCCCGCGACGGCGACAAGATCGCGCTACGCTGCCGTCAGCAACCGCTGCGCTGCTACGATGAGGAGGGCACATACGATGCGGAGAACAACCGCATCCTGCTCTCACTGGTGACTGGGGCACCGCCGCTGCAGCTCACGCGACGCGCCCCCGCGCTGACTCTGGGGTTTGCGCCGCGTGCACCGCTGAAAGCACCTTACGTTTATCAGAAGCCGATCACGGAGGATGATGGCTGGCCGACCGCAACCTTGACCGAGGTTGGCATCGATCCGAAACCGATCGCGGCATTGATCGAGAAGATCCTGAACGCCGATCCGGCGGAGAACGCGTTCAACATTCAAGGGCTGCTGATCGCGCGGCACGGCAAGCTCGTTCTCGAAGAATACTTCTACGGCTTCAGTAAAGAGCGCCCGCACGATATGCGGTCGGCAAGCAAGACCTTTGGGCCGCTGCTCGTCGGAGTGGCGCGCGACCGCGGATATCCCATCGGGCCGGAGACATTGCTCTATCCGCTCTTTCCTGAGTACAAATCGTTCGCTAATCCCGATCCGCGCAAGCAGGAGATAAAGCTCGGCGACTTGATGAACATGACCTCCGGCCTCGGTTGCGAGGACCACAATCCGAACTCCAAGGGCAGCGAAAACTACATGCAAGAGCAGACCGAGCAGCCGGATTGGTACAAGTTCGCCCTCGACCTGCCGATGGTAAAGGACCCGGGTGGTGAGGACGCTGTTTATTGTTCCAGCGACATCAATCTACTCGCTGGGGCGGTGCGGAATGTGACCAAGACGTTTCTACCCGAGTTCTTCGAGGAGCATATCGCGCGGCCCATGCAGTTCCGCACGTTTCACATGAACCTGATGCCTACAGGCGAAGGGTACGCCGGCGGCGGGTTGCACCTGCGTCCGCGCGACCAGATCAAGCTCGGCGAGCTGTATCTGCGCGGCGGCGTGTGGAACGGCAAGCAGGTGATCAGCAGGGCCTGGGTCATGGATTCGCTGAAGGTCCGCGCGAACTTCCCGCCCCGGCCGGGGGTGGATTTCGACCAGGACCATGGCTATGGCTACGCATGGCATTCGCATCCACTGAAGGTGGGCGATCGCGTCTTCCGCGACTACTACGCCGGCGGGAACGGCGGCCAGATGGTGATCATCCTGCCCGAACTCGATATGGTGGTGCTGTTCACCGGGGGGAATTACAACGAATACCCCAAGATTTTCGCTTGGGAGCTTGACCTGCTGCCGCGATACGTCATTCCGGCGGTGAGGGATGCGGCGAAGCCAGCAGGGCGGTAGGTGGACGTGAATACTGGTGCCCTTGCTCCATCCACTACATGAGCCTTCCCCACCTTGTCATACTGAGCCGCGCGAAGGAGCGCTGCAACTGAGCGGGAGCGACGGACCCCTAGCGCCGAAGCAATCCTTCCTTTGCGCGTTGTTAATCCGTCACTTCGTAAATCCGAAAATCCGTCGATCCGTGAATTCGTCAAT
>DASYTX010000108.1:0-24152 GCA_036001865.1 Terriglobales bacterium | reverse complement strand
CGATTGCTCCATGCGCAGCAGGCGTGTGAGGTCCACCCGCATCTCCGCCGCGCTCTGGTAGCGCAGCTCCGGCTTCTTCTCCAGGGCTTTGTTGATGATCTCTTCGAGCTTCGGAGGAATTTCCGGGTTCAGCCGTACCGGAGCGTTTCCAGCGCGAGGCGTCTGCCGCCTCCTCCCTCAACCATCCGCACATCTGCACCATTCATGACATCGGCGAGCACGACGGCCAGCCCTTCATCGCTATGGAGCTGATGGAGGGCAAGACGCTGAAGCACACCATTCAGGGCAAGCCGCTCGAGCACCACCCCGAAGCTGAACAGGTCGGTGCGCGCGTCCAGCTCCTTGCCCAGCGCCTGCTCCGGCGACATGTAGGCCACCGTCCCCAGGGTTGAGCCGGCTATGGTCAGTCCGCTGCTCGAGAGCGAGCGTCTGCTGCAATTGGCGGTCGAGATCGCTGACGCGCTCGATGCGGCCCATTCGGCCAACATCATCCATCGCGACATCAAGCCCGCCAACATTTTCGTCACCAGGCGCGGCCAGGCCAAGGTGCTGGACTTCGGGCTGGCCCAGATGGTGAAGCCCAAAGCCGACGCCGCAGCCGCCGATGCCACAGTCACGTCGAGCGCGGCAGGGTCGCGGGCCAGCTCCTGTGGCAGGAACTTCAGGGCAACGTGCCTGTGCAGCCGGAGGTCCTCGGCCTCATACACCACACCCATCCCCCCGCCGCCCAGCTTGCGCAGCACGCGGTAGTGCGAAATGGTTTGTCCGACGATGGAGAGCGGCCCCTGCCGCCGCTGAGCGCGGATGTTAGTGCCTGCTTGCGAGCAAGTCAACGATGGAGGCGACCATTCTCCCTCAGCCAATCCTGCTTTTCGCTTGACCAATCTCCCCCACGTGAGATATAATATAAAATGATTTATTATCTTTTAGAAATAGAGAAGTGCTTGCCTGCATGGGTAGTTTGGGTCTCTTTGTAAGTGCCTCAATTTCCAGATATTTCCCGCAAGATATCCCTTGCTCACCTTGCAAGTGCCTGAGTCTGCATGACTTATAAAATGTCGGGGGAGGGGAGGGTTACATGGCATTTGAAGAGCGGGCAGGCCTTCTATACCCTTTGCGACGCGGGGAGAATCTATGAAGGTAGAGCGCTGGAATATACAACGCGACGGGCCGCTCACCGAAGAAGCCTTGCACCGTAAATTGGAACAGATGGGCTACAGCGTCGGCCGCTACGTCTATCCTTCCGGCACCTACTTCGGCCCGCACACCCACGCCGTCGACAAAATCGACGCCGTGCTCGCAGGCCAATTCCGCATTGTCATGGAAGGACAATCGGTAGTGCTGCGCCCCGGCGACGCCGTGCATGTTCCTAAAGGGGTAGAACACAGCGCCCAAGTATTGGGCGACGAGCCGGTAGTCAGCCTGGACGCGATGAAGCTGGTTAGCGGTCGGCCATCGGCCGTTTGCAATCAAAGGCGTCGTTGGCCGCTGGTCATGGCCAACCCGGGAAAAAGCCGAAGAGATCGAGATCGTACATGGCTGAAAGCACGAAGCGCCTGCTCCTGATCAGCAACTCGACGCTGCATGGCAGCGGGTATCTGGACCACGCGGAGAATGAGATCCGAGACTTCCTGGGAAACACCGGGCAAGTGCTGTTCATACCCTACGCGCTCTATGACCGACACGCCTATGCGGGCAAGGCCCGCGAACGTCTGGGACGCATGGGGTATCGCGTCGAGTCGGTGCATGAAGCGCCGGATCCGGGTGCCGCCGTCAAGCGAGCTGAAAGCGTATTTGTGGGCGGCGGGAACACCTTTCGCCTGCTGAAGGCGATGTATGACGCCGACCTGCTGGAGGTGATCCGGGACCGCGTTAAACAGGGCATGCCCTACCTGGGCGCGAGCGCGGGATCGAACCTGGCATGCCCGACCATTAAGACCACAAATGACATGCCCATCGTCGAGCCGCCTTCGCTGCGAGCGCTGGAGTTGGTGCCGTTTCAGATCAACCCGCACTACCTCGATCCTGATCCGAACTCCACTCACATGGGCGAGACCCGCGAGCAGCGACTGCGCGAGTTTCTGGAGGAGAACGACACGCCCGTTGTGGCCCTGCGCGAGGGAGCGATGCTGCGCGTGGAAGACGGCCGGGTGACGCTCAGGGGCAAGGCGGGAGCGCGAATTTTCCGCCGCGGGCGCGAGCCGGCGGAAGTCACGCCAGGATCAATAATTGAACTCTGATCGGTGACCGCGAGAGCAGCTCCGATGCAATTCTATTTTTTCGCGCAGCCTTGGTGGGTCAACCTGCTGATCTTGGTGCCGGTCCTCGCCTATCTGGGGTGGCGCCGTTGGGGTCTTGATCTGGGCCGGCAGCAATTGATCTACAGCGCCATCTTCGGCGTGGCATTCGGATTCGTGGAAGCTGCTGGTGTGGTTTATCTGCGCGGCGCGGTCGGGCTGCTGCCGGGCTATGGCGGAACGCTGGATGAAGTGCGGCGGCTCTCTTCGAGCATCTACCACCAGGCAGAGGCGGTTGGGCAATTGCCCGAGAGTTTGCTCAAGATAGAAGTTTTCCGCGAAGCCGCCACCCTGTTCGTGCTGGTCAGCGTCGCGTTGCTGGCTGCGGCTGCGCGACGGGAGCGCTTTGCCCTGTTTCTGTGGGTGTTTGCCATTTGGGACATCTGCTACTACGCCGGATTGTGGGTGACCGTGCGCTGGCCGCCGTCGCTTGCGACTCCCGACGTGTTGTTCCTGATCCCTGAGCCGTGGCTGGCGCAGGTGTGGTTCCCCATCACAATCAGTGTCCTCACCGTGGTCGCCGTCATCTTTGGCCGGCGAGCCCCAACCAGACTGAGTTAACAACAGCCAAGTGTGCAGGTAAGAAGCAGGAAGGAGCCGGGGATCCTTACGAGAAACCGTGGCAAACAGGGCAATCCCAGTCGGTACCAAAGCGCCGAGTGGGGTGCGACTTGTTATCTCGCGGTCGGAACTGATGATAGACCTGACACTCTTTCTCGAAAGCCTCCAGCTCGGAGAGACAATAGACGTACTGGAAGTGCGCATACTTGCCGAGGTAGTCGGCGAGGCTGACCTTGAGGTCATCGGAGCGGCCCACCTTGGCGACGTCGAAGCCACGTCGTTCTTCCGTGATACCCAGCACGAACACGCCGGGAGCGTGCGAGCCGACCTTGTCCTCGATGACGGCCCGGGTGAGAGGGAGCGGCCCGATTACCTTTCCCGGCTGTACTGGCGGCTCCGCAGGCGCTCTGCGTTGTCCCACCTTGCCGATGGTGCGAGCGTGATGCGGAAGCACAGAGCGATGATGGGGCACAAGGCCTTCGCGCACGATGCGCGCGCGCGAGGGAACTGAAGGGGCCGCAGCCAGGGCGATCTTGGGCGTGCGCACGTCCGGCAGAACCGCATCGGAGGGTGGATTCCAGCTCGTCAGTGCGTTCAACAACAACCAGTCCTTAAGCTTGTGGCGGGCTTCCTCGGAGACATCCAGGAACTTCAGGCCGGCCTGTCCGCTCGTATTGGCCCAAGCAATTTCACTCGTGCCTTGAATACGTGCCTCGCTGCCTGTGAGGGTGAAGTCAAACTGCACTACTTGTTGGGGGTCAATGCGGGCGACGGTCTGCACGCCCATGCCAGCTTCGCTGACGTCCAGGAGAATGCCGCCCATGTCGCGCTCCATGTTGACGTAGGCCACCGTGTACACCTTCTGACGAAGGTGACGTCGCCGGTTGGGGATGGGCGTGACGGCCTGCACGTTCTACCTCTCCTGTTCAGCTCGGCATCCTCGGGAGCTCATCGTCTTTCCAGAAGCCATAAGCGGCCAGGCTGCGCGCCAGCGCCTGCACGCTTGTGTTGATCACGCGGGCGGCCCCAGGGACAAGTGCCGGAGCGACAGCAAGCTCGTCCGTCAACGCTGGCTCGGGGCGCGGCTGCTGATGCAGAACCTTTTCCAGTGTCGGCGTGATCTGCTCGATCACTTGCAGCACCGCACCGCGCTCAGCCTCCAGCGTCTGACGCGTCTGCTGCTCCGCACGCAATTCCAGCCAAAGTTGTATCACACCGGCAATCACTTCCGCCGTGCGCACGTCGTATGGATCGAATGCCCGAGCGTGCGCCGCAAACAGTTCCAGGATGCCGACAATAGCCGCCTGCCGGGCAAGTGGGACGACCACCATGGAACGAATGCCCAGTTGCTTCGCCGCCTCACGGTTCACGCGACCGTCATTCTCCGTATCTTCGCAAATCAGAGTGCGTCCGGAGCGGACGCACTCTCCCGAGATGCCGGAGTCATGCGAGAGCCTCGCCCCAAGTGGCGGCGCTGTGGCCCCGCTAGTGGCGCAGCAAAGCATTGCACCTTCCCGGTGGAGCGCGATGGCAACGCCGGTTGCACCCGTGATCTCTCCTACCTTGCAAGCCACGCTGTTCAGCAGTTGCTGCTCGCCGGGCTCACCAGTCAGCAGCCGTAGCACTTCCCCGATCAGCGCCAGGCGATCGCGCTCACTGGCGTGTCCTTGCTTGCTCTTCTGCTGATTAAGAAACGAATTAAAAAGGAGAGCCTGGAAAGATTCCTGATCCAATACCCGGGCGACTTGATCGTTGCGTGCCTCGGCCGGGGAGCCTTCTTCCTGCTCCCGTTCGTGATTGCGCATCCTGCTACCCTCCAAGGGGGGAGGCGTAGGGCCGGGGAGCGCCAAGACAAAGAACAAGGCCGCACCCCTGATCAGGAGCCGACCTTCTCGAGACGCCAGTTACCTAGTACTGTGCGGCCGTCTCGTCTAGGTCCCTACGGCCAGACCCGCGCGGTCTTGGCGCCGTCGCCCCCTACCGGCTGTTCCGAGCCCTGCTGGGCGGCATAGGATTTAGCCACAGGTTGGGTGTTCCCACCGGCCAATTGTTCCTTTTCATCCATCAGCATGGGAGCGACGACGCGGAGCGCCTCAATATCTTTCCTAAGGCGCTCCATTTCCAGCTCTTTTTGGCGCAAGACCTCGTAAATATTCTTCATCTTTGCCCCTGTTAAGCCGGACTATAGCACTGTTCACTGGGAAGTCAATATCAGAGGCAGCTCTTCCTCGGACCGCTACTTGGCTCGGGCGAGGACCAGGGTGACGTCGTCGGGCTGTTCAGCCCCGCCAATCCAGTCGCTCACGGCGGCAGTGACCAGGTCGGAAACCCTCGCCAGCGGCAGGTCACGGTTGCTCTGGACGATCTCGATCAGGCGTTCTTCTCCAAACTCGCCGAATTCGTTTTCCGGCTCGGTAATGCCGTCGCTGAAGGCGAGGAAAACCTCGCCGGGGTGAAGTTCTATAGTGCGGTCCTCATAGCTCTGTTCGTCGAAAAGACCTACAACCAGACCGGGGGTGTCGAGGCGGCGGATGGCGCCGTCCTGGCCAATGACCATGGGAGGCAAGTGGCCGGCATTGGAATAACTCAGGGTTCGCGACCTGCCGTCGTAGACGCTGAAGAACAGGGTGGCATACTTCTCCGGTGGCGTACTGCGGTAGAGGTGCCGGTTGAGCAGGGCAAGCACCTCCGCTGGGGCCAGGCTATAGCCATTCGGAGCGGAATTGGGCTCGAGTGCCGTGGCGAGCGCGTTGTCGGCGAATCCCGCCGCCACGAGGTGGGGAGTTGGCACAGGGGATCGTCCATAGGCATAAGCGCGCACCGCCGAGTGCAGGGTGGCCATCAGCAGAGCGGCTGAGATCCCCTTGCCGCTGATGTCGCCCACGGCGATGGCCAGCCGGTCCGGACCGAAGGGAAGAAAGTCGTAGTAGTCGCCACTGACCGTCCTTGCCGGCCGGCACACGCCGTGTACCTCCAGCGTTTCCAAGTCGCAGATGGCGTGAGGAAAGAGTTGGGCCTGGACTTCCTGTGCGATGGCCAGCTCATTTTCCAGCCTTTGCTTCTCCTTCTGCTCCGCAATCAGTTTCTCCAACGACTCGGTCATGGAGTTGAACGAAGACTCCAGCGCCGCCAGTTGGTCGCGTGACTTGATTGCGATGCGGTGCCGCAGGTTGCCGCGATTGATGTGTCCGGTGGCGTTGTAGAGCTCAGCCACCGACCGCGTGATGGTGCGCGTGAGCCCAATCCCAATCAACCAGGCCAACAGTTCGATGACCGCGAAAGAGATCCCCATGGCAATGAGCACAGCCTGGAAGATGCCGCCGAAGTCCACCATGTTGACGAACAATTGGGAGTAAAGCATTGACGGCCGAGTAGTGACCTGCAGGATGAATTCAGATTTCTCGCCAGTCCGCCAATTAAAGACCGAGAAAGGCGCGGCAAAGGCCAATTCCCGGTCAAGCAGGAGCGTTTGCGGCTGCAGCGTGCCCCCCGCGACGCTGGTTACTTTACGCGGTTGCGGCTGGGGGCCGTTGCCCACTTCAAACACGACCCCTTCCGGTATGCCGAACGCGCCGCGCCTGGGCTGCTCTCCGAGCCGCAACGTGTTGGTCAGATAAACGGTGATGCGCGCGTGGTCACCGGCCAGCCTCTGCAGCAGCTCGCGATCCAGCGGCATGCTGGAAATCACGGTGAGCTTGTCCGCTCCCAATGGAACAGTGTTCAAGACGCGCAGGGAAAGAGTCTCGTCCTCAACCGCCACACCGCCGAACTCGTCCTGCACCCACGCCGGCCGCGGCGTCGGACCGCCCGCGTGGGCCGCCGGCCGGTGCAGCTCGATGGCCTCACCCTGGTACCAGGCGACGATCTCGGTGCGCGCCAGGCGCGGGTCGTCGGGACGGAAGCCCTGCAGAGGTGGCAGCGGCTTAGCCGATCGCGCGCGGCGCTGCAGCCGCGCGGCTGTTTCGGCAGCCATAGTGGAATTGGCGGCTTGCAGGCTCTTCAGCTCCGCCTGCAAGTCCGACGTCACCAGATAGGTGGCGAACTGGCCGGCAAAAAGGTATCCCCCGATAAGGACCATCACCAGCACCAAGAGCAGCGGGATGACGCCGACAAAGGTGTAGGTAACGATCAAGCGGTTTCGCAGCCGCCACATGAAGCGCTGCCGGATCCAGCGCAGCAACAGGAGGACGCCCAGTACGCCCAGAGCAAAGCTGAGCAGCCTTATCCAGGCGTCGAGCGCGGTGCGACTGGCTTGCGGGGCAAGCCTCAGCAGGGCCTGCTCAAGCAGGTAAAGGAAAACAGTCACGCCTAGCAGGTAGAGCGTAAAACGGCCCAGCCGCGTGCGGGGAAGCAACGCGCCCAGCTTGCGACGAGCGTACCTATAGCGGACACGAACCATCAGGATTCCCGCATTATAGACGCGCGAGATTACCCGCAGTTGAACGGTCCGGCACTGCGCTAAGCGGGGCCAAGGGTCGTGCTTCAATGCTTGGTACGGGAATGCGCGCGCCCCAGTTCTGCGTAGAATACCTCGGTGCCGCAGCTGTGCTTCTTCATCGGCAAAGGTGGAGTAGGGAAGACTACTCTTGCGGCGGCGCACGGCGTCCGCAGTGCCGTACGGCACAAGCGCAGCCCGGTGCTGCTGATTTCCACTGACCCGGCCCATTCGCTGGCCGATGTTTTTCAACTGCGCCTCGGCAACTCCCCGAAGCAGGTGCCGCTGCCTGCTGCCGGGCGCCTTTTCGCGTGGCAGATCGATGCGCAGATGCAGTTCGACAAGTTTCTCTCCAAGCACCGCAAGCCGATGCTCGACCTAGTCGAGCGCGGCACCATGTTCACGCGCGAGGAAATCGAGCCGTTGCTGGACACCACCGTTCCGGGAATGGCGGAACTCGCAGCCCTGCTGGCCATGCACGACCTGCTGAAGTCCGGCCGGTATGACGAGATCGTCGTAGACACGGCACCGGTCGGCCACACCTTGCGGCTGTTCCAGATGCCGGAGCACTTTGCCCGTTTCCTCAATTTTATGAAAGTGGCCGGAAGCCGTGATCGGATTCTGGCCGAACGTTTCGGTGGCGTGGGTGTGGCTGAGAATCCCGCGATCGCCGAATGGCGGCAGATGGTTGGAGATATCCTGCAAGCGCTCAGCGGGGAGAACTCGCAGCTCGTGCTGGTAACTACTCCTGAGAAATTCTCCTTGAATCAATCTGTGCGTGCCGCGCGCGCTCTCAAGGAATCGACGATGCAGTTGCGCATCAGTGCCGTGGTTCTCAATCGGGCTGTGGTTCGCGGCGAGAGCTGTGGCGCATGCCGGAATCGCGCCCGAGCCACCCGATCAGCACTGGCTTTCCTCCGCCAAGATTTTCCTCGCCTGCCCGTTCATGTCGGAGAAGACCACGGCAGCCCGTTGTTGGGCACCGACGCGCTGGCCGCGTTTGCCGAACACGTCTTTGACCGCAAGAAACTGCGCCTCAAAGTACAGCCGCCGCGTACGCCGCATAAGGCCACCTTCGAGCACACTCCCTGGCCGGCCCTCGAAACCCCGTTGTCGCTTACCATCGGCAAAGGCGGCGTGGGCAAGACCACCATCTCGGCGGCGCTCGCCTTCCACCAGCGCGCCCGGAGCCGTTCCCGTGCTGTGACCGTGTGTTCGACGGATCCAGCTCCCTCCCTCGATGACATCTTTCAGAAGCCAATTGGCGACACCGCCACCGCGGTGCTTGGCGATGCCAAGCTGCGCGCCATCGAAATGGATTCGGTGGCGGAGTTTCGCCGCTGGTCGGCGGAAGTTAAGCAGAAACTGGACCAGGCGCTCTCCTCTGAGCATGGCGGCGTGCACGTCGATCTATCTTTAGACCGGGAGGTGATTACGGCGCTTCTGGATGTGGTGCCGCCGGGGGTGGACGAAATCTTCGCCACCTTCCGCATCCTCGACCTGCTCTCCGCATCCCGGCAGCTCCTGGTGATCGACATGGCGCCTACCGGCCACGCGCTGGAGCTGTTGCGCATGCCCGCCCGCATGCTGCAGTGGTCGCGGCTCTTGTTGAAAAGCCTGGCACCGCACCGTACACTACCCCTCGCTCAAGACGTGGCGGTGGAGGTCGCCGCGGTGGGACAGCGCGTGCGCGAGTTGTTGCGCATGTTGCGGGAGGGAAGCCGCTCACGGGTGTGGACGGTGATGCTGGCCGAACCCATGCCCGACCGCGAGACGGGCCGGTTGCTGGTGCAGTTGCAAGACGTCGGCATTCCGCCTGCGCCGCTGTTCGTCAACCGCGTGATCTTCCCCGCAGATGCCGGCCAGTGCGCCCGCTGCCGGCGCGCCAGTGCCTGGCAGATGGCGACCCTGGCCCAACTTGGCCGCCGCATTCGCGGACGCGAGATCTACCTGGTCAGGGATTACGGCCACGAGATCGCAGGCGCTAGAGGGTTGCGGGAGATCACCTCTGAACTATGGCGGCTCGTCCAAAGACCGAAATCGCGGCACGCCACAAGGGCGCGCGAAAGCGCGGGCGCTCGCCGTCGCAGAGGCGGCGCACAAAATTAACAACAGCTCCGAGGAGCGGAACGGCGCTTTATCTCTACGGCATTACGCAACCCCCAGTCGGAGTCGCTCCCGCAGCCGAAGGGGTGGACGGCCCCGCGGCGGTGGAACCCATGATCTGCGCCGGCCTGGTGTGCTGGGTGAGCCGTGTGAGCCGCGTCGAGTTTGCCGACCGCCTGGCTGCGAATATGGAAGACCTGCAGTGGCTGGCGTCGGCCAGCGTTCGTCATCAGCGCGTGGTGTCGGAGATCGCCCGCCATGCTGCCGTGCTGCCGGCACGATTCGGGACGGTCTTCCTGAGCCAGCAATCGCTCGAAAAAGACGTGAGGCGGCGCAAGCGCACGCTGGTGGAGGCCTTCAAGCGCGTTGCCGATGCTGACGAGTGGGGCGTAAAAGTATTCACCACGCGCTCCGCTGCCCCGCCGGTAAGCGCGCGGTCGGGCCGGGAGTATTTGCGGCGCAAGGCGGCCTTGCTTCAGGAGCGTCCGCTAGCTCAAGTTGATGCCGAGGTGAGGTCCTTCGCCTCCGAGCTAAAACGCATCGCCCGTGCCGGCACTGCAGGAGGCAAGGTCAGTGCAGGGCAACGCAACCTGGAGTGGCAGGCGTCTTTCCTGCTGCCGCGCAACCGCCGCAAGGATCTGCAACGCATCCTCCAGCGTTTCGCGGCGAAATGGGGGGAGTCGCGGCGCATCGAGTGCACGGGCCCTTGGCCGCCGTACTCATTTGTCTCAGCCCATGACAACTGAAACCCACAAGGTAGCGGTCATCGGCAGCGAGCCCCAGGACGATGTCTCGCTGCTTGACATCCTCGACCACGTGCTCAACTCCGGAGTCGTCATTCACGGCAGTTTGGTGATTTCACTTGCAGGCGTGGACCTGGTCTACCTGGGCCTCAATGCGGTGCTGACTTCCGTTGAGACCGCGATGCGCCACCTGGACACGCGCCGCTGAACGGTGACATGCCGCTTCTTCCTTATTGCGTGGTCCTGTCCGATGCTGCTGTGGTCGAACCGGCATGCGGTGTGCATGAGGCACAGGTCGAATGGCTGGACGAAAGCGCTCTTCGCTGCTTCTTTTCTCGCCTGGGAACCTTCGCAGCCGGTTCCGCCGAGGCTCTGAAGGAAGATGCATTGCGCTTCCATTCGGTTCTACACGGGATCTTCACGCAAGCTGCCGTCATACCCTTCCGCTTTCCGACGACGTTGGAGTCGGAGCAGGAGCTGCGACGCTTTCTTAACGCTGGCGCCAGCAGTTACCGTGAAGCCCTTATTCGGTTGCGTGACCTGGTGCAGATGGAGTTGCGAGTTTCGATTTTCAGAGCTGAAAGCACGACTCCATCTTCCGGCCGAGAATACCTGCTGGCGCGGCAGGCGCAAGCGCGCCTGCTCGCCGAGGGCGCTGCTGCGGCGCAAGCCATAGCCAGAGGACTGATCCAGGACTGGCGAGAGCATGAATCCAAGTCTGCCCTGCGCTGCTACGCGCTGGTGCCGCGTGCGGACATCGGCGAGTTTGAAAGCCGCATGCGCGCGCTGGTCCTGCCGAAAGGTGTGAGAATGGTTGTGAGCGGCCCCTGGCCGGCCACCGAATTCCTAGAGGTCCGAGTTGGAGCCTGAAAAAAAGCCGCGGCAGCTTACGCCCGCGGAGATCGCCGGCGCTGTCGCCGACTTGAACCAACAACTAGCCACCGCCAGCCGCGGCCCTGTGCAACGCATTGACTGCTCGCCGGAAAGTGTTGAGCAGGGGCTGGCCAGGCTGGTGCTGAGCTTGATCGAGCTATTGCGGCGGTTGCTTGAGCGCCAAGCCATCCGGCGCATGCAGGGCGGCCGGCTGACGGAACAGCAGGTGGAGGACATGGGCCAAGCGCTGATGAAGTTGGAACACAAGATTGCCGAGCTGGCCGCTGCCTTTGGCCTGAAGCCTGAGGATCTGAACCTCGACCTGGGGCCTATCGGCGAACTGCTGAACGATTGACCTGTGCCCAGTACGTATTTGGCCAACCAAAGTCTCACAGTTGGCAACCAACAACCCAGGTGGCACAAAACGACTCGGATTGGTACCCGGGGTTCCAGGCTTATTTGACACGCCGGTAAAGCTTGGTTAGCATGCGCTTTGCTTGAGTGAGCAGCTTCTCGCGTTTGCGGCGGCCTCTCCCGCGCTGGACTCCACAAAAAGGCAATGGAACGAGTACCGACCGTTTCCGGCACAGCGAACCTGCTCGACATCCTGGACCGGGTCTTGGATAAGGGTCTGGTGATCGCGGGTGACGTCCGCATCTCCCTGGCCAACGTGGAGCTGCTGACCATCCGCATTCGTTTGCTGATCTGCTCGGTGGACAAGGCGGAGCAGATCGGGCTGAACTGGTGGAAGTTTGATCCCAACCTGACGCATCAAGGCACTTTCTCTGCGACGCGCCGCGTGACCTTGCCTGGCCGCCAGGTGACTGAACGTGTCACTGCGCGGAAAACGCCGCGCGCCGCACGTAGCAAGCGTGGACGGTGACACCGGGTATGCAGCGAATAGGAGCTCTCTATGGCGGTTGAACGGGTATCTGGCGGATCAAGCCTGATCGACGTCTTGGATCGCGTGCTGGACAAGGGCATCGTGATCGACGCCTGGGTCCGCATCTCGCTGGTCGGCATCGACCTGATTACGGTGGAAGCGCGCGTGGTTGTGGCCTCCATCGACACCTACCTCAAGTACGCCGAAGCGGTCGGGTACACCGGGCTGGTGTCGCGTCCGGTCCTGACTGAGGAGGTAGCGCCGACCGAAGTCGTGGAGAAGACCCGACGTGTGTCCCGCGCACCCGCCCGCCGCCGCGCCGCCACGCGGAGGTAAGGGCCTGGGAGAGGATGTAAATGGCCACGCCACAAATGCGCGTGCAGGGTCCGGCAAAGCTGGAGAAATTGGAAGCGGCGGAACAAGGGGAACGCCGCTATGTAGCATCGCGCCGCCATGCCGCCCTGCGCCTGCTGGCCGCCGAACGCAGCGAGGAGATCTATCCCGTCCTGCTCGAGGAGATCGTGGCCTTGGGCTTCCCCCGAGCCATGCTCGAGGTGGTGGACTTCGATGCGGGCGTACTGGCTCCGGTAGCCTCCATCAACTGCAGCAAGAAATACCAGCAGCGTTTCCGGACCACTCTGTGGGCGGCGGAAAATCCCATTGTGCGCGTTCTGCACTCGGGCACGCCCACGGTGCTGCCCGATCTCGCCACCGGTCGCAACCCTCTCTATTGCCATCCCATTGTCTTTCGTAGCCGCAACCTCTGCTGGGAAGCCGAGCGCGAGCACCGCAGTGATTGCCTGGCTTTGGCCAACTACCGGCGGGAGCGCAAGGTGCAATTGCAGGAGCAGCTGTGCTCGATCTGCGAGATCCGCGCCTATGCCGGGGTAGTGCTGGTTGACCTGACCCGCGAGCACAGCGAGCGCGATCTCGCCGATGTTCGCTCGCTGATCGAGATTGCCAACCGTTATCTCTCCCGCATCTTCCGTACCGAGCACCACTACAACCGCATGACGGACATGGAGGTCACCATCCGACAGATGCAGACCGTCATGCAAAGCATGGCCGACCCGGTGATCCTTACCGATGCGCAGCACCGGGTGATCACCCAGAACCAGGCCGCGGAGCGGTTTTTCAAAGTGCCGGAGAACGTCAGCGAGGGCCGGATCCGGGCGGTTGAGCTGAACAACCTGCTGTTCTCGGCCGCGCTCTCCTCTATGTCGGTATCCGGCGGGGAGGCCTCCCGCGACCTCACCTTGGTGGACGCCATCGAGGGGGAGGAGATGCTGTTCGAGGCGGTATGTGCGCCCACTTACGGCCGCGAGGGCCTGCGTACCGGGCTAGTGACGGTGATGCGCGACGTCACTGATTTGCGACGCGCCGACGAGGAGGTGCGCGCCAACCTGGCGCTGCTGCGCCAAGCCGAGGAACTAGTGCGCCAGGACCGCGACCGGCTCAACCTGATCGTGGAAAACGTCGGCGATCCCATCGTCGTCAGCGACGGCGCAGCTAAGATCGTGCTGGTCGACCCGCTAGCCCAGGAGCTGTTCGGCTCCGAGAACGCTGACCGCAGTCCTATCCAGTTGCGCAACCAGGCCAAGCTCGACGCCTACGTGACGGGGTTCACCTTCTCGTTCTCCGACCGCGAGGGCGGGCCGCTGCGCCTGGTCCATCCCGGGTCGAGGATCGAGATCGAATACGACGCGCGTTCCGGCAAGATTTACGACGAGCGCGGGCAGGTGGCGTTTACGGTCACCGTGCTGCGCGACCTGACAGCGGTGCGCAAGGTGGAGCAGCTCAAGCTCGAGCACCGCATGCTGGAGATTGAAAAGTTCGCTGCCACCGGCCGCCTGGCGGGCACCATCGCCCATGAGGTCAACAACCCCATGGAGGCGATCAAGAACGCCATCTACCTGCTTGCTGGCAAGCTCAGGCCCGAAGCCACTCCCGTCTACGACATCCTGAAGAGCGAGACCGAGCGGGTGGCGCGCATCGTGCGCCAGATGCTGGGACTGTACCGCAACACCGACCAGATTGGCTCGGTCGACGTCAACAACGTTATGGAAGACACGTTGCTGCTGTTCTCGCGGCAACTGGAGCGCGGCGGCATACGGGTGGAGACCCGGCTGGACAAGTTGCCGGCGCTGGTGGGCTCCGCCGACCAGCTTCGCCAAGTGCTCTCCAACCTGGTGGTCAATGCCAAAGATGGCATGCCGCAGGGTGGGCAGCTTGTGGTGCGGACGCGCCACCTGCCCGCGCTCGATGGCATCCACGGCTGGGTGCGCATCGTGGTGGCCGATGACGGCAGCGGCATCCCCGAATCCATGCTTCACTCAATCTTCGAGCCGTTCGTCACCACCAAGGGCGAGAAAGGGACCGGGCTGGGCCTTTGGATCGTAAAAGGCATCATTGAGAATCATGCCGGGAAGATCAGGGTTCGCAGCAAACCGGGGCGGGGCACGGTGTTCAAAATCGACCTGCCGGTGGTGCGCTGATGAAACGCAAGACACACAAGCACCGCATCCTGGTGGTGGACGATGAACCCAACGTCCTGACCACCTATAAGCTGATCCTGGAGCAGAAGGGTTACCAGGTCATCGGTGCCATCTCGTCCGCCGAAGCGCGCGCCGCCCTCGATTCCCAGGAGTTGGATCTGCTTCTTTGCGACTTGTCGCTGGAGGAGAAGCACACTGGCTTCGACATCATTGACTACGCCCGCCAGCGCCAGCCGGACCTGCCTTCGGTGCTGCTCACCGGCTACGCCACCGTAGAAGTTTCCGAGCGCGCGGCCCAGCGCAGCGTCACAGTGTTGTTCAAGCCCATTGACATCAGCGAATTCCTGGAAACTATATCTGCCCATCTGAGGAATGCCCATGAGCAAGCCAAAGCGAGCGGTGAGTAAGCCCCGGGCCGCAAGGATGCCGGGCGGCGCCAACGGCAAGGGTGCGATCAGCGAGCCTGAGGTGCAAGCGATCAATGGGGCGCCGCGTGCGGCCGCGGCTGCGGCGACTGCGCTCCAGCAGGAGGGCCGCTACGTCTACGGCGTAATCGAAGCCAAGGAGCCGATGACCTTCGGCCGCCTCGGGGTGGGCGGCGCCGGCGAGATGGTCTATGCCGTCAAGCACGGCGACACCGCCGCTGTGGTCAGCAAGACCTCGGTGTTCATCTTCGACCCCACGCGTGAGAACGCTTTGGCCCACGAGCACGTCATCGAGACGGTGATGAAGACCCACACCATCATCCCCATGAGCTTCGGCACCATCTTCCGCACCGACGAGGACATTCGCGAGGTGCTCAAGAGCATTTACCCGTCGCTCAAGGACGTGCTCAAGCAGATGGCCGGCAAGCTGGAGTTCGGGCTGAAGGTCAACTGGGATCGGGAGCAGGTGATCGACGAGCTCAAGCGCGAGCACGAAGAGATCCGCCGCTTCCAACAGGAGATCACCCGCAAGCACCTGCAGTCCACCTACTTCGCGCGCATGCAGTTGGGACGCATGATCGACAAGGCGCTGGTGGAGCGTTCGGCGCAGTACCTGCGTGAGATCTACGAGGGCCTGCGCGGCGTTTCCGTGGCTTCGCGCGACAACAAGCCCATCGGCGATAAGATGATCATGAACGCTGCTTTCCTCATCGAGCGCGAGCGCGAAAGCGATTTTGATGCCGCCGTCAACCACATCGCCAAAAAATATGGCGACCGGCTCAACTTCAAGTACACGGGCCCCTGGCCGCCCTACAACTTTGTCAACATCCGGCTGAAACTGGAGCGTGGCACGGGCAGCTAGAAGACTTATAGGTGAAACTTGAAACGTGAAAGCCGATGTTCCTGATCGACGATATCCTGCTCTCACCCATCAGCGGCTTCAAGTTCATTCTGCGCACCCTGCAGCGCGTGGCGGAGGAGCAATGGACCGATGACGCTCCCCTGAAGGAGCGCCTGTTGGAACTGCAGCTTAAGCTGGACTCGGGAGAGATCAGCGAAGAGGAATACGTGCGCCAAGAGGCGGAGATCCTGCGCGAGCTGCGCGCCATCCGGGACCGCAAGCGCCAGCTTGCCGGACTGCCGCCGGAAGAGGCTGGGTCGCTCTCCGGGACGGTGGAGGAAGGATCGGGCGCGTCCGTTACCTATGAGGTTGGCGAGCGCCGTGGAGGGCACTGACGCCGCAGCATTGACCTAAATCTCGGGATAAAAGTCGAAGAAAGCCTCGATACTGGCTCGCAACTGCTTCTCGATATCTTCTTTGCTTCCCTCGAGGATGTGCATCGTGACCCGCGCCTCGCGCCCGTTCCGCAATTTCAAGGGGGCGTCGCTGACCTCAGCGACTTCGTCGCAGGGCAGCAGCCTCATCCCGTAGACCAGCGTCAGGTTGGCCATAGCGGCGAATTCTAGCAGATGAACCCGCGCCAGCTCTCCGCGCCACGCAGCAAACCGGATACAATCCACCTGTGCTTTCGAAAACTGCAGCGTTGCTGCTGATCGCTGTCGCTGCCTCGGCCCAGGAGCCTGCGCCCCCTCCGGCCACGAATCCAGCTGAGAAAATTCCTGTGCGCATTAATTACCTGAACGTATGCATGCCCGCTGAGCCGGAGATGAAGGAAATCGCGGCGGCCCTGGCGCGCATCCCGGCAAGTAGCCGCTTTGGCCCCGAGTTCGAAGTGGCCCGCGGGCGTTCCACTATGCCGGAGGCACCGCTGGCTAACTGGGTGCGCGTGCGCCGCGAGTTTGCCTCCGAAGCGCCGCTCAGCAACGTCCAGTACTCGATCAGTGCCGACGAGAAGAACATCGTCGAAACGGTGGTGTTCCGCTGGCGCGATCCCAAGGACGTGATGCAGGTTGCGCTGGAGGATTCGGTCTCGGCTTCCAGTAAGCCGGCGGCTGTGCTCGCCAGCGACACGCCCGCAAGCCGGGTGCGCGTGGAGCGCTTCGGCAAGGGGTCGCTGGCCCTGGCGCGCTGCCCGCAGGCCGATCAGAGCGCCTACGAACCGATCTTTGCAGCCGCGTCTGCAATCCTCCGGAAGTATCGTGCGGCACTTGATGTTCGCCGTATCGTTCCGCGAGAGCTGGCGTTATTGGGCCAGAGCAGTCGCGCGCCAAGTTCGCCGGCAGGAGAATCCGAGACCACAAAGACAACAGCCAACCCGCGCTAGCCCTCTGCCGCTGAAACGTAATGCCGTCCCGCTAATCTATATCGCTATGAGAGAAACAGTGCGCAATACCGTGATCATCGGATCGGGGTGCGCCGGCCTCACCGCCGCCCTCTACGCCGCCCGCGCCAACCTGAAGCCGCTGGTGTTGCAAGGCCATGAGCCCGGCGGACAGCTCTCCCTTACCACCCTGGTGGAAAACTTCCCTGGCTTTGTCGAGGGCATTCAGGGGCCGGAGCTGATCGAGAACATGAAAAACCAGGCGGCGCGCTTCGGGGCCGAGTATCTGATGGCCCACGTGCACAAGGTTGACGTCAGCAAGCGGCCTTTCACATTGCACCTCGAAAACAAAGAGATCATCCAAACGCGCACCCTTATCGTGGCCAGCGGCGCCTCGGCACGATGGCTTGGACTGCCGAACGAGCAGGCCCTCATTGGGCACGGGGTTTCGTCGTGCGCCACTTGCGACGGTTTTTTCTTCAGCGGCAGGGAAGTGGCGGTGATCGGCGGCGGCGATTCCGCGATGGAAGAAGCACTGTTCCTGACCCGCTTCGCCAGCAAAGTTACCATCATCCATCGTCGCGACCAGTTCCGCGCCTCCAAGATCATGCTGGAGCGGGCGCGCAATCACGCCAAGATCCAGTTCGTCACCGACACCGTTGTAGATGACGTCTACGACGCCGAAAAGAAAGAAGTCACCGGGCTCAAGTTGCGCAGTCTCAAGAGCAGCAAGACGCGAATCTTTCCCATCAGCGCAATGTTTCTCGGCATCGGGCACACGCCCAACGCCGCCATGTTCGACGGCCAGCTCGACAAAGATCCTGACGGCTATCTCGTGACGCGCGATTATGTCTTCACCAAGGTGTCCGGCGTCTACGCCTGCGGTGATGTGGCCGACCGCCGCTATCGCCAGGCGATTACCGCAGCCGGCACCGGCTGCATGGCGGCCATGGAGGCGGAAAGGTTCCTCGAAGAGCAGGGACACTGAGGCGGATTCGCCTGGCAAGCGCAGCTATTTCATGCGCATCATTACGAACTCCTGTGGCTCCTTGTCTTTCTTCTCCAGGGTTGCAACTAGCTTGTCAGTCCCGTCCTTCCGATAGGTGAGGGGCAAAGTCCGGGGCCGATCTGCGCAACCATGTGCGAATCCACGGCGACTTGGCCTGGCGAGACCATGTGGTACAACAATGGTCTGCTCATGGACGAACCCACGCCTAGGCCACGCCCTCGCCGGCAGCGCGCATGCTGAGGGCGTTCTTCATCTGGTTGTCGGAGAGCCGCTCTATGCGCGCGCTGGCGGAGCGATCTGCGGTGGGCCAGCGGATGTCGTCGCGTTTCGTCCCGGGCACCACCGTCGAGCAGGTGATGGCGGCTGCGCGCTCGATGAACGACCAGGGGCTGACGGTCAGCATCGACTATCTCGGCGAAAACGTCAGCAATGCCGAAGAGGCACGCGGCAGCGCCGCCGTCTACCACCGCCTGCTGGACGAGATCACGGCGCGCGGGCTCAAGGCCAACGTCAGCCTCAAGCTGACGCACATGGGCTTGGATGTCGACGAGAAACTGGCGTACGACAACGTGGGCGCGCTGGTGGCGCAAGCCGCGCGTTGTCACAACTTCGTGCGCGTGGACATGGAGGGATCGCTCTACACCCAGCGCACGCTCGAACTAGTCCGCAGTCTTCACCGCTTGCCCGGCAACGAAGATTCCATCGGCGCGGTCATCCAGTCCTATCTGCGGCGGAGCCAGGCCGACGTCGAGCAGCTTATCGCCGAGCGCATCCGCATCCGCCTCTGCAAGGGCGCCTACAAGGAGCCGCCGGAAATCGCTTTCCAGAAAAAATCCGAAGTCGATGACAACTTCGTGAAGCTGATGAAGATGCTGCTCACGAGTGGCGTGTACCATGGCATCGCGACCCATGACCCCAGAATGATCCAGGCCACGAAAGACTTCGCGCGGGCGGAGAAGATTCCGCCCGACGCCTATGAGATCCAGATGCTTTACGGCATCCGACGTGACCTGCAGCAGCAATTAGTGCGCGACGGCTATCGCATGCGCGTGTATATCCCTTTCGGCACCGAGTGGTATCCCTACTTCATGCGACGCTTGGCCGAGCGCCCGGCGAACGTGTTCTTCGTGGCGAAAAACATCTTTCGGCAGTGAGCGGGCCTCAAGCGGATCGTTGAGCCAGCCTGTACTGATGCCTGAGAACGCGATGCAATCTGGTGAGCGGCGCTACTGCTGCTCGGATTCCGGCGGCGTCTCTTCGCGTGCCGGTAGCTCGGCGAAGCCGTGAATCAGTTCGCGTTCCTGCTCAGAGAAGTCGTTTCTGAACCGAGGCGAGTTGAGCGCGCGGTTGCGCTCCCCGGGAGGCATTTCTCGCAGCCTGCGCGCTGCTTGCCGCACAGCCTGCCGCCGTTCCGGGGGCAGCCGGCGCATGCGGCCAAAGAGGTTACGGATCCGCTCTTGCTGCTCCGGCGGCAATTGTTCGAAAGTCTCCATACGATCAAGGATGCGCTCGCGCTTTTCCTGAGGCAGACTATTGAACCAGCGCAGGCGGCGACGAAAGCGATCCTGGCGCTCTGGCGGGAGTTCCTGGAAGCGGGCATCGTTTTCGAGAGCGCGCTCCTGGTCTTCGGCGGAGAGGTTCTTGTGCTTGCGCAGCCAGTCGCCCATGTGGCGGCCCTTGCGCGGACCCTTTGCTCGCGATCCGTGGTCGCCGCGACCGCGCTCCCCGGGTCGCGCCTGTGCCTCAGGCACACACACCAGCCACAGCGCCAGCGCGGCTACGATCGCGATCACGATGCTGCGAATGCGGTACATTCCTAGCGGTTCACTTCCTGCTCGGTCGGAAGCTCGTCCAGCAAATCGAAGTTGGCGTACAGCTCGTCATCCTGTTCCAGTTGTTGCAAGTCCTCAACGGCCGATTGCTCCTCGGTCACCACCGCCGGTGCTGGCTTCTGGCCGTCGGCCGCGCGGTTGTTTGGGTGGGGTGCGCTGCGGAACAGGCTGACGCCGACCGCGATAAGTGCTGCCAGCGCCAACGCCAGTGCAGGCTTGCGCAGCCATGCCAACCAGCCCACAGGTTCGGCCTCGAGTTCCCGAATGCGCGCGCGTAGCCGTGAGTCGAAATAGGGCGAGGGTTCCGGGGCCTGCCAGTCATCCATCAGGGCCATGGTCGCGCGCAGCGACTCCAATTCCGCGGCACACCCGGCACAGGCGCGCAGATGGTCGTCGAGTCCCGCCACTCCGGCCCGCACGGTCGGATCCTGGAGCACGTCAAGCAAATATTCGCGTGCCTGGCTGCAATTCATAAAGCACCTCAAATGTACTTCTTCAGCTTGTCGCGCAGGGTCTCGTAAGCGCGAAACAAAAGCGACTTGGTCGCCGACTCACTCAGTTTCAAAACCTCGGCAATCTGCCGGTAGTCCATGCCTTGGTACTTATGCATGATCACCGCCAGCCGCTGGCGCTCCGGCAGTGCTTCCACCTGGCGGCGGATCTCCGTCAAGCGTTCGCGCCGCAACAACGCCTGCTCGACGGTGAGCGACGGATCGGCGACATCTATGGTGGCGCCGGTCTCCGGATCGGGCTCGTCCAGACTGGCAGCGGCGCGGTCGTGGCGTGAATCGCGCGCATGATTCACCGCCAGATTGGTCGCGATCCGGTACAGCCAGGTGGTGAACTTGGCTTCGGCGGCATAAGTGTGCCGCGAACGGTACACGCGCAGGAATACCTCCTGTGCCAGGTCCTCCGCCACCGCCTGGTTGCGTGACATGCGATACATGAAGCTGATGAGCGGCCGGCGGAACTTCTCCACCAGATAATCGAAAGCCGAGTCGTCTCCTGCGGCGACACGCAGCATGACCTCGGCGTCGCTCAGCAGTGCCAGCGACGCAGGAGCTAGCACGTTCCCAGCGGCGCTTGCCTGGTGCCGCGCCGACGGCACTTCCCGGGTGAGGGCAACGCTGCTCACACCAGATGTAACCCCCTGGGCAGAAGAAAGTTGCGTCTCGGCCTGGGTTTTTGCCGGCGAAACCTGGGAGGTCGGGGGTTTGAGGCTCATCGGGTAGAAACGGCTCCAGAAGCGACTGCTTCGATTTTACCTTGCCAGGGAAATGCCGTCCTGCTGCCTTTTTCGATGCTACAGCCTCTGCTAGAATCGGTGCGGCCGCAGCGTGGGCGCTTAACTCAGCGGTAGAGTGCCATCTTCACACGGTGGAAGTCGTAGGTTCGAATCCTACAGCGCCCACCATTCTTGTCGGTTCCGGTTCGCTACTTCCACTCTGCTACAGAATCTCATAGCCCCGATTCCAGCGATTCGGAAACCTGTATGCGACCAAAGATAAGTTCAAGCTGTTCAATGTGTCGGTCTGGTTACTGACTTGCAACGAATGCTCACATACTGCCGGTACGGAAACCATCTGTAGGGGGGAGGGTTCCGTTACAGGCGCTGTTGGTTAGAGACGTTTCGACAGAGTGAAGGCGTAACTTCCCTGGAGGGCGCTCCTTGTGAGCGCCCTCGATTATTTTGATCCAGCCTGTACAATCCCGATGGCTCGGCTCCGCGCAGGCAGAGCCGTTCTCGAGGCCAACGCCTCCACAATTGTGGGCGGACTCGGTGCTTTTTTGGCTTGCGCTCCAGTGCGGGGCGGGTTACCATCGCAGAGTCCTCCAACGGCCGCACGCTCCGGTGCAGGCATTCCGAGCAGAAGCGCCCAGCGCTCCACGGACTGGTTAAAGTTTACCGAATGCCCCGAGACCGGGGGCCATCACATCCGGAAGTGATGGATTGGGGTCGCACACCGAACTTCTGCAGCTGACGCGGTAGTTTGCGCAGAGGGCGGTAAAGGAATGCCCGACACCGGGCCAGGCAAAAATCCCTCAAATTTTGTCCCCGCTGGGGACGCAGAATAAAAAGAGAGTATGAACAAAGGACCGAACCAACCCTTCCACCGAACGGGAGGACGTCGCCGCCGGCGCAAGCACGGCGGAAGCGGCCATGGGGCACAGCACGCTGGCCATCAGGGAAGGCGGGGACGCCCCCGTCGCGGAGCAGCTTTCGTGGGTCCCATGGACCACAGTTATCGCAATGCTCTGAACGGTCAGGGGGCCAGCCCGGGCGGGTTCCGAGCTCCCGGAGCCGTGGGCCCGCACTTCCAGCATCCCGAACTGGAGCCCCTGCCGCAGGTAGAAAACGCCAGCACCCGCGTCTTCGCCTTCGTCGAGGACCTGTTCTTCCTGACCAAGATCCGCGACACAGGGCGCAAGCTCAATGTCAGCGTCGAGTTCGTCAAAACGGACAAGGACATCCTGGACAAAGTGGAGCAGAACGGCGGTGGGCCGCCCGCGCTGATCATCATTGACCTGAACAATGCCGCCGCCAAGCCGCTGGCCACAATCCCTAAGCTGCGTTCCCGGTTCAAAAAGGGCACCTCGATCGTCGGTTTCGTGTCCCATGTGCAGGGCGACCTCAAGGTGAAGGCGCTGGAGGCCGGTTGTGATGCCGTGATGCCGCGCTCGGCCTTTTCGCAGAACCTGCCACAGTTGCTGAGGCGGCACGGCGCCACCCTGCCGCAGGAGTAGGCCCGGTTGCAGCCTTGCCGGCAGCGGAGCGCCCAAGCAACGGCGGGAGAGCAGAGCTGAATCCAAGTTGCTGAGGACTCCCTGTGGCTCTGACTCGCGCCTTCGAGGAACACGAAGTCCCGCCCGAGCTTAAGCGGATTTACTCCGACATTCGCATCAGCTTCGACCTGCCCTTCGTTCCCACCACCTTCAAGTTGCTGGCCGCGCGCCCCGAATATTTCAAACTGATGTGGAGTGACCTGGGACAAGTGGCGCGCTCGAAGGAATTCCACACGGCGGCGCGGGCGCTGGAGGAATTCGTCCGCTCCCTGGCGATCAACGGCGGCTGGCAGTTCTCCGATCAGGAGAAAGTTTTGGCGGCACAGAAGTTCTCCCTCGACGACATTCAGGCAATGGCCAGTCTGCCCCCCATTTTCACCCGTGCGCTTTGCCAGATGGCAATCTTCGCCCGCCTGATGCAACGTGGGTATGCGGGCGGACAGCGCGGACGAGTGTCGGACGTGCGCCTGGCCTCAGCGCTCTCTCGCATGTTGTCGCTCAACGTGCCCAACGAGCGCGAGTCCGGGCTGCGGGTGTGGCTGATCTATTCCGACATCAAGAAGACTACCGGCGCGCGCAACGTGCTCAGCATGTTCCGCCTGCTCTCGCCTTTTCCCGGCTACCTCGCATCGGTTTGGCTGGACACCAAGAAAACCCTTGCCGCACCCTCGTTCCTGCAGGCGCACGACACCGTGGCCAAGCGAGTCACGGCGCTGCTGGTGGGCTTGCCGGTGAAGGACCACCGCGGAGCGGGGAGATCCATTACATCCGCGGATTGGCGGGAGATTGAAGAGACGGTGGACGGCTTCGCCCGCCTGCTCCCGCAGTTCGTCCTGCTTAGTGCTGTGTGGCAGCGCTCGTTTGCCCTGGTGCACTGGGCAGCCGCTTAGACCGCGGCCTCCTGTTGCTGGCTATCCCGGTGGCCATTTGAGCGAACGTCCGCCGAGCAGGTGCAGGTGGAGGTGGAAGACTGACTGACCTGCCCGCGGCCCCACATTGAACACCGCGCGGTAGCCGTCCTCAATGCCACGTTCGCGCGCGATCCTTGCCGCTACCAGGTGACAGTACCCGATCATCTCGGCGTCTTCTTCTTGGGCCTCTTTCAGGCCGACAATGTGCTTCTTGGGGATGATGAGCACGTGGGTGGGCGCTTGCGGGTTGATGTCCTCGAAGGCAAACACGCGGTCGTCTTCGTAAACTTTCTTCGAAGGCACTTGCCCAGCGACGACCTTGCAGAAAAGACAGTCCATAAGCTTTCAGTTCTCGGTTCTCAGTTGTCCCACTTGCAAGCCTGGACGTACGGGAAACGGGGCGCAAGGAGAACCCGCGAAATGTTACACCAGGAGTGGCGAGCTTCCTTGCTGTCCGAGAGAATGCTGAGAACCGATAACTAAGAACTGTGAACCGAGAACTGGTCTCAATCCATCCGCACCAGCCACACCGACCCCTGCTCGGGTTGGACGGCGGCGGCCAGCTCCTCAGCACGG